>PEVT01000051.1:0-3048 GCA_002780175.1 Candidatus Moranbacteria bacterium CG06_land_8_20_14_3_00_40_12
TTTAGCATTTTAACATTTGAATAATTTGAATTTTTGCTAATATGTTAACATGTTTAGATGTTAATGTGATTGTGTCGAACAAAGTGAGACACACATTCGACTTGCATGCCTTATCCACGCCGCCAGCGTTCATCCTGAGCCAGGATCAAACTCTCAAAAAGAATGAGTGAAACGAATTTTTTTGAGCCCCGCGCATGCGGGGCAGAACTGAACCTAATCCCATGATTAGGCAAGAATTGTTACACTCATTCTACTCAAAAACATAGACTGTTTTCAAGATTTTTTTATAAGAAGTTGTTATGCTTCATATTCCTATAGCTCTTAAGCCTGATTATTCATCAGGCATGGCCCGCCTGCATCGCTATGCTATTTTATGTTTAGTACTATTCGTTTGAATTTTTTAGAAACATTCGAATTTGATAAACCAAAATAGAAGCGAAAGCATTGCGGGCAGGACTAATCGCAAAAAACCACGATTTTTTCTAAATCTCTGATTTAGCTAAAAAATCGTGTCCCGTCGCATGACGGGATCTCTAGCTAAATCTGATCTCTTGCGATTTTGTCTAAATCTTTGCTCCGCTGCAAAATTTGCCTATAATCCGCCGACTGGCGGAAAGAAATTTTACAACAAAGATTTAAACATTTGCTGATCTCTTTCCAACATTTTGCGTAAAATGCTGGAATATATTCAATTATCAAGATGCTGGCCATAACTGCAAAGTGATAAAGAGAAAACTGATGATACTAATTTTCTCTCAACTTCTTTGAAGTTATTTGAAAAGTGGCGGTTCGGGAGAGATTCAGGTTCAACGTCCTCCTCTCTAAAAAGGTTATCTTATTATCTATTTCGACTATTAGCGTCTCTGCCGACGCGAGACATCACCATGATGTCATAGTCTAGTTGAACTTTCCCATCCCCGCCACACTGTTTAATCTTAACGAACAAAAAAACGTCTTTGCGCACAATAATTGTTATACACAAAGATGTTTCTTTGGCTCACCCTCTAACTATAATTTTAGTTAAGTATTGGCTGGTGTTTTTATTGTTAAATGATTATAAAGGGAATACTTTAAATCGCTTGTTCATTTTAGCAAATTTAAAAATTCTGTCAACCCCGTAGTGAATTTTCGGCCTATTTCCCTTTTATAAGCCTAAAAGCCGAAAATCTACTGCGGGGTCAAGTTCGACAAATTAACCGCTTATCACAAAATATTATTTATACTTTAATCCTCCTTGTTTGAAGAAAATAATCCCTTCAAAAAATCCATCACGCCCATGTTTTTTAGATAATTAAAAATTATTTCTTCGGACTGATTTTTTTCATACCCTTGGGCATATATTTTTGTAGCACCTTGGGGATTTCCACACTACCGTCTTTTTGCTGGTAATTTTCGAGAAGAGCAATGAGAATCCTGGGACTGGCAATAACCGTGTTATTCAGCGTGAAGGCATAATGGATTTTCCCGGCTTTATCTTTATATTTAATATTCAACCGGCGCGCTTGCCAATCGGTCAAATTGGAATCGCTGTGCGTCTCGCCATAAGCTTCACGGCTGGGCATCCAAGTTTCGATATCATACATTTTATATTTCCCCGCTCCCATATCGCCCGTGCAAATATTCAAAACCCGATAGGGAAGTTTCAGGTCTCGCAGCATCTCTTCGGCAATTAAGCGCATAGTTTCCAGCCACTGATTGGATTCCTGGATATCGGCTTTGCAAATCACTACCTGCTCCACTTTCATAAATTCGTGCATGCGGTAAATTCCCCGCGTATCTTTGCCATAACTGCCGACTTCGCTCCGATAGCAAGTAGAAAATCCGCAGACTTTTTTCGGCAGATCCTCTTCGTTTAAAGTTTCATTGGCGAAATAAGCCAGCAGTGAAGGTTCGGATGTTCCCGCTAAATACATTTTTTCTTTTATCTCTTTTCCCGCTTCGTCTTTGCCCGGATTAGTCAGTTCATAAACTTCTTCTTTGCCAAAGGGAAAATGCCCGGAACCAACCAGCGCAAATTCTTTGATAATGGTCGGCGTAATCATCAAGGAAAAATCCTTTTCTTGCATTTTAGAAAGCGCGTGCTGGATAAGCGCCATCTGCAACCAAACCGCTTCATTTTTCAAATAATAACCCCGAAAGCCGGAAGTTTTGACGCCCTTTTCCGTATCGATTAAATCCAAGCTTTTTCCTAAATCCAGATGGTCTTTTATTTTAAAAGAAAACTTGGGTATTTCTCCCCACTTGGCTATTTCTTGATTGCTTTTTTCATCCGAACCAATAGGCGAATCCGGAGAAGGAATATTCGGAACCAGCAACAGTATTTCATCCAAGCCTTTTTGAAATTCTTTCAGTTCCGGTTCCAGCTGCGCAATTTTTTCTTTGATAGCCTTCCCCTCCTTAATCAAGGATTCTTTATCCAAAGCCGAAATAATTGCATCGTTGATTTTATTTTTTTCGCCCTGCAGTTTTTCTCTTTCTCCCAATAATTCATTTCTTCTTGCATAAACCAACACCAATTTTTCCACGTCCAATTTCAGACCCTTATCTTTGACGGCCTTTTTTACCTGTTCCTTATTTTCCAAAATGAATTTTATATCGAGCATAAATTATTTTATAAACCTGCTAACAAGCTTATTTTAACTCTTTTTTATCCAAAGGGCAACCCGCTTTATAATTTTAATCATAATCTGACGGCCGTATTATTATGATTATATTTATTTACTCAAACCAGGAGTGAAGATTTGTATTTTTTAGGATAAAATGGTTTGAGTTTTTCAATCCGGGTTTTTTCCAGCCCAAATTGCCGCAATTTATCTTTGAGTTTATCCACAAACGCATTCTGGTCATAGCCTAAGCAGATTATATCCGGCCGATATTTTTTAATAACTGCGTATTTATCGCCCAAACTCCCCAAAATAACTTTATCTGCTAAACGGCTATTTTCCAAAATCCGCTTCCTTTTTTGTTCGCTGTTTCCGGATTTTTTATTTTTGACCGACAAAACGGTTTTGTCTCTCGCCACCACCGCGATCAAATAATCCCCTGCTT
>PEVT01000051.1:3082-6448 GCA_002780175.1 Candidatus Moranbacteria bacterium CG06_land_8_20_14_3_00_40_12
TCAAAGGTTCCAAACGCCATGACTTTTTTCATGTCTATATTATCAGTTTATTTTAGTTAAATCACCATTAATAACAACTGGCCGCATTGCCAGAATCTCATCCTTATACCCCACTTCTGGAATAGGATTTAGTAAAAATATTTTTTTATTCAAAATATGCGCAAAGCCCATTTCCAAAAAAGAATTCCCACCAATATAATTATCAATATTTTTTAAAGTTTCGTTCACAACTAAAATCGCGTCGTTTTCCTTAATTTCCTTGAAATATTGGCGAATTAAGTCATGACTAATTTTATTTTTTACCGATTCATTATGCATATGATCGGAAGTATTAAGCTCAGCATATTCTTCGGTATGTCGTGGCAATATAACTTTATGCCCCAAATCAATCAATTTATTTTTTATTTCTAGCATTTCTTTTGAAAGCCTCATGCTTCCGCAAATTGTAATTTTCATATTTTTATTCCCGCTTCTTTTAACATTTTAACAATTTTTTCTTCCAGTGTTTGCGGTTTGTATTTGCGGCAACGATGCCGAAGCGCGATATTTTTTACAATCTGCGCCGTTTTTTTGTCAAAGCCCTCTTTAATCAGCATATCATAGGCTATCTTGGCGCTTTTTTCATCGTGATGGTTGCGATCAATAGTCAGCGACACATCATGTAGAAGCGCTCCCAGCCAAACAATTTCGTCGTTGGCTTTATATTTTTTCGCAAGCTTTCTGGCTTCTCTCACGACTGACACGATATGATGATCCCAAAAATCTTGGAGCATCTTTTTCTCCACCGCGTCCATATTTTTTTAGGCGGATTATAAAAAAGTTTTTTGACTTTTTTGGAAATTTTTTCAATCTATTGTTTGGTCATAAGTTTTAAACTTAAAATCCTAATTTTTCTGAAATACCCTGAAGTGCCGTAAGCCCGATTTCCAAAAATTCATCGATTGGGATTCCAGATTTTTCGCATTCTCTGATCAATTCTCGATCACAGCGAGCCGCAAATCCTTTGTTTTTGAATTTCTTTTTGAGAGATGATAATTGCACACTGGACAATTTTTTATCCGGTTGCATCAAGGCTGACGCGATGATCAGCCCGGTCAAAGTTTCGGCTGCAACCAAGCAATATTGCAAATTTGTCGAACGCTCCTTGTCTTTGAGCGCCGGAATCGCCTCCATGCCATAGCCATGTGAAATGATGGTCTTAATTAGAAAATCCGTCGCGCCTGCATTTTTCAATATTTCTTGGGATTTTATGCAGTGTTCCGCGGTATTATTTTTGGTCAAATCCCAATCAATATCATGCAAAAGTCCGATGATGCCCCATGCCTCCTCGTCTTCGCCAAATCTTTTGGCCAACGCGCGCATAATCGCTTCCGACTCAATCATATGCAATTTCGTCACCGAATCTTTCACATACTCATCCAGCAGTTTATCTGCCTGTTCTTTTGTAATTCCCAAGTTTTCCATAGATTTAATGAGTATCAAATTATTTTTATTTTTTGAAAGAAATATTTAGTTACTTCTTCTAGTCTGATTTTTTTTATTTCTTCTATAGAAAGCCAGCTGATTTTTCTAATTTCATCGTTCTTTTTAGCCCTGCCTTCCCAGAATAACGCTTCGTATAAATAAAATTCATACTCTTTAACGCCTTCTTTGCAAGGATCAATAGGCAAAACTTCACGATCAAGAAGTTTTAGCTCCTTTGCGTTTATTCCTACCTCCTCTAAAACCTCGCGCTTAAGCGCTTTTTCGGGCAGTTCCCCACCTTCCAAATGTCCACCTGGGATTGCCCAGCCAAACGGCGGATTATTTCTGTCTATCATTAGGATCTTCTCGTCCATTCTTATTATAGCTCCAACTATTATATGCATAATTTTTGAGTAATTTTGAAAAAAATTATTTATACAACTCGAACTTTTCCGTTATTTTTTTCGACTTCTGCTTTTTTCAGAATAACCTGTCTCCACTTTGATCCTGATCCAAGAATAATTTTTTTCACCTTAATATTGTCATGTTTTCAAAATGAATTTTATATCGAGCATATAGGTTTTAAAAATTATTAAGTATTATAAAATTACATTATGAGTTTACCGGCTATTTTAAGATCGATATCCGATGCCCTGGCAGCTTCATAAATTTTCTCATTTAATAATTTTTTTATCAATGGCGCGTTTTTTTTAATAATATTTCCATCCATATTCAATCCTCTGGAAATTTTAAAAATTTCTTCCTGCACGGCCTCGAATACTTCTTTTTCTTTCAGATAATTAAAAATTTTGTTTACATTTTTGATTCTTTCTTCGGAAATATCTCGCGCCGAGACAGATAAAACTTCTCCCTTTAACTTGGCCGCGCCTTGCGTTACATTTTTAAAACATTCTTCAATGATACTGGTGCCGTTTTTAACAGCCTCTTTTTTATCTTCGCCGATGTCTTTTTCGCTGTCTAAGCGAAAAGCCACATTCTTAAATCCGATATTAGCCAGCATATCCGTGTCAAAAACCACATTATCCACATTATTTTCCGGCATGGGAAATTTCTTTCCTCCATTTAAGACCACCAAAAAAGGATGATTCATGTGCCTCTCAATCGCCTGAAAAACTTTCCGTTTAAAATCCTGCGTTATTTCGACTCCCTCGATTTTTCCGATTTTTTCTTCTATTTCTTCAAACATTTTCCGCGCGTATTCAACTCCTTTTTCATGATGTTTCAAAAGATCGGAGGAAAGTTTCCCGCTATCATGCATAATAACCGCGATAATTGCCGCCGCTCCGTCTTCTTTGGAAAGTCTTTCGCTTTCAATCAAATCAAACGCGTAATTCAAAACAATTTCGTTGTGAATTTTCAGATTCGAAAACATTGTTTCTTTGGATTTGTCTTTCGCGACATCCCGTTCATAACAACTTTCCCGAAAATTAAAAATTTCTCCGTATTCTTTTTTAATTTCGCTTTCTTTCTTTTCGCGCCTTCTTTGAACTAAATCAATAACCTCCGCTTCTTTTTTTACGGGCTCGACTAACGCGCCTTCTCTTTTTATCGTTGCTTGCTCCATTTATTTCAGGTTTTTTAGTTTTGACGACTTATAAATTTCCGGCTTATGGGATTTTAACCTGACGATTTTCGATCTTAACTTAAACTCTTTCAGCTTAGCTTTCAATTCCGTTAAATCAACTTTTTGGTCATATCCCAGCGCGATCACATCCGGCTGATATTCTCCAATCGCCGCATACTTGTTTTCTAAATCTCCCAAAATTACTTCATCCGCCAGATCGCTATTTCTTAAAATCCTTTTCCTTTTTTGTTCGCTGTTTCCGGATTTTTTATTTTTGACCGACAAAACGGTTTTGTCTCTCGCCACCACCGCGATCA
>PEVT01000051.1:6520-21164 GCA_002780175.1 Candidatus Moranbacteria bacterium CG06_land_8_20_14_3_00_40_12
CCGTAAAAACTTCGACTACTCTATATTTTCCCTTAGTCCATATTTCGCTTTTATTCAAAAAGTGAGTAGCTTCTAAAATTTTTATACTGGCTAAGGGCCGGGATAATTTTTCATTGCCATGAGTCTCCGTCAGCGGAATTTGCCCCTTGCCCCAAAATTCAGCATCGCTTAACCAATATAATCTTTGGCCTTTTTTGAGAAAATTATAAACCTGGCCTTTCTTCAATGGTTTAGGAATACATTCTGCGATTTTACGCTTTCCGGATTTATATTCTGCGATATTTCGCAACGCCAAATCCGGATTAAATTCGACTTGGATACCCATTTTTAGTCTATCTTTTTAGCGATTTAATAAAATTTTCTATTGAACGGTCGTATGTTTTTTCTATTTCAGAAGAAAAATAGCAAGCCGGCAGCTCGCTCTTTTTCCTGTGCTCTCTTATGCATTCACAGCAAATTCCTTTTGTTTCGCAATCATAAGTACAATTGCAGCTTTCCTTATTTTTTTCTTTTTGGCATTCCATATTTTTTTATTTCCCCCTTACCGGCTGAAAAATAACTGTTTCGCGGACGGATTTATTTACTGGCTTCTGCCAGTCTTTTTTCCAAAAATTCTTTATCCAACACGCTTAAAAACCAACCGGCTTTAGGACCGCTGGTTTTTCCCAAAAAACTTAGATAAATAGCCGAAAATAAATCTTGGGGGTTAATACCGATTTCTGTTTTAATATCGTGCAACTTACTGTGTAATAATTGCCCGTCCAATTTCTCTTGGGACTGAACATATTGCAAAATCAACTGGAGAGTTTTTTTCTGGTCGGCGGAAAAATTTTTCGTTCCGGCTGGAATTTCTTTTTCTTGCAATTCATAGCGATAATCTTCCGGAGCGTATTTGGTAAGCCAGTTTTTTGCATATTTTGCGCGGTGATTAATTTCTTTTCTGTCTTCTCCGGATAACTTCTTCCCCTTTATTTCTTTCACTTCTTCCTCAATTTCCATATGCGGCATTTGGACTAGAAACGCGATTTGGGAAAAGCGTGGCAAAAATCTTTCTTTTATTTTTTCTGAAGCATGGATGAGAGAAAATATTCTTTGATAATCCCCCTCCTTCTTTGCAAAATATTCAGCAGCCATTTTGTCATAAAGGTCATAAAGAATCGGAATAGTGTCTCCGTCCGGAATAAAATCAATGACTTTATTAGGATTTTTACCGAGTAAAAGCAATCTTAATATTTCCGGCGGGAGCAGATTAGAGATTTCTTTCGAAGAAGATCCCGCTCCTCTGGAGGATGACATTTTTTTTCCTCCGACTTGAAAAAATTCATAAGGAATATTGAACGGCGGAATATGTCCGAAAACTTCCCGGCTGATGGTTTCCGCTATCTCCCGCGAACCTCCGCGCGTTGAGTGATCCTTGCCGGCTCCTTCAATATCCACTCCCAGAACCTTAAATTTGGCTGCCCACTCCACTTTCCACGGAAGTTTGGCGTTTCCGTCAAAAGGCGAGATTTTTCCCCGATAACTACAGCCTTTAGTCCATTTTACCAGATCCTCTTTACAAACATATTCCACTTCTTCCTCACCGTAGGAAATAACCTTCGTTGTTGCGACCTTTCCGCATTTTTCACATTTTACCTGCAATGGAAACCAGTCGTCTTCTTTTTCCGCTCCGGAAACTTTTTTATAAATGGCCCTTATTTTTGAAGCATTTTCTAGGGCAATTTTGATAACTTTATTGTACTTTCCTGCCCTGTAAAGTTCACTGGAACGGTAATATTCCGGATTAAATCCAACTTGTTTTATAACACCTAAGAATTCTTCGGCAAAATATTCGGCATAATTCTTGGCTTTTCCATTAGGTGCCGGAATATCGCAAAGTAGATAACCCATGTAAGGAAGATATTTTCCCTGGTCTAGATAAACCGGAAGTCCGTCCATTAGATCGAAATCATTTATTTCGAAAAGATAAGTGTTAGCAATTTCTTGCTTGTTTAATATTTCCGAGATTATGCCATGAATAGCCACTCCGCGAAGCGATCCTACATGGACTCTTCCCGACATCGTTTTTTCGTCCCGAATAACCAATGGCTTTCCGGCTTTGATTTTTTCCGTGTATTTTTCTTTGATTTCTCCGACTAATTTATCCGTCCAAAACATAGATTTGCTCTTATTTAATACCCTAATTTTAGCTTATTTAACTAAAATTGGCAATTTAAAAATCCCGATAAATCGGGATTTTTTTCGCACAGAATTTTATCAGATAATTAAAGAATAAAAACTGCTGCTGCCAAAACCGTCGTCCATCTACCATCTTTATCACCCTCCGCGGTTTGCGCAATCGAGCGGCTCTTAAAAATTTTTCCGGAAGCTTTGTAAGCTTGCGCTCTTTTATCCCAAGCAGATTCCGGATTAAATTTTATATTCAAAGTCGTCGCCAGCATTGTAGCGGCCAAATCTTCCGCATAGTCGGAAACAACTTTTTCTTTCTTGCCAAAGCCGTGATGTTCCGAAAGATAACCATACATTTTTTTCTTATCGGTTGGAATAGCCAGCCCGATGGCTGAGCTTAAAAGACGATTGGGCTCATTGGTAGCATTGCGGGCCATAACGCAAAAAACTATTGAACCGGATGAAAGCATTTTGAGGCCTTTTTCTTTGGATACTATCGTGCAATCGGGTGGAAAAATACTGGAAACGGTTACCAGATTAAACCTTTCTATCCCGGCATCCCGCAGGGCCAATTCGAAAGAAGCCAACTCTTCCTTGTCGCGGCCTACGCCTTTGGTAAAAAAAACATACTTAGGTACCATTTTTTATTTTTTAGAGAAAATATATAATTAGTCTTTTCTTATATATTTATTTTCTTTTAAAAAATTTATTTGCAAATGAAATTATAGGCCTTCTGCAAAATTACGCAATAGCTGTGGATAACTTAAAGGTCCCGAACGCTCGAGACTTTTCAAAAAAGATCATTTGACGTCCAAAACTTTATATTTCGTCCGGCCGCCCGGAGTTTCAACTTCCACTTCATCGTTTTTTTTCCTGCCTAAAAAACCTTTGCCCATCGGAGATTCGTTGGAAATTTTCATCTCGCTGGGATTGGCTTCATTAGAACCGACAATCTGGAATTCTATTTCCTGGCCGTTAAACTTGACTTTGACTCTTGATCCCATCTGAATCAAGTCTAAACCTTTTTTATAATCCACCACCTTCGCTTCTTTTAACAAAAATTCCAACTCGGCGATGCGGGATTCATTTTCTGATTGCTGTCTTTTGGCCTCGCTGTATTCCGCGTTTTCGCTTAAATCGCCTTGCTCCTTGGCTTCTTTGATGGCGCCGGCAATATCGAGGCGAACTTCAACTTTTCGATTCTCCAGTTCGTCTTTTATTTTTTTCAGACCTTCCTGGGTTATAAATTTAGTCATTTTTTTAAATTAATAAAAATTACTATCCTTTAAGGATAGAAAAAATTGTTCAAAAAATCTAAATACTTTGATGACAAACGCTATTGTAGCAAAAACGCGCGCACTGTCAACCCCGTAGTGAATTTTCGGCTTATTTCCCTTTAAAAAACCCGGAAGCCGAAAATCTACTACACTGTCAATCCGCGTTTTTTCTGGCAAAATACCACTTGAGAATTTCTTTGGTGGCCGGAACGGAAGAAGAATTTCCTTCTCCGCCTCCTTCTAAAAAAACCACCATGGCAATTTCAGGATTTTCGAAAGGAGCAAAAGAAATAAACCAGGCGTGAGTTTTATTTTCATTGCCGAATTGAGCCGTTCCGGTTTTTCCGGCCGAAGAAAAAGGCAGATCGTTAAGCAGCCGGCCCGTCCCTTCCGTTATGGTTTGCCGCATGCCGTCCCGAACGGTTTGCATAATCCAATCCGGAGCGATATTTTTTCTCAAAACTTCGGGAACAATAAATTTTTCTTCTCCGTTAGCCTGACGGATGGAATGGATTATCTTGGGAGAAAAAAGCGTCCCTCCGTTAGCCAGCGCCGCCGTATAATTAACCAGCTGGATTGGTGTGGTTGTTATGAATCCTTGCCCGATCGCGGCGTGATAAGAATCTCCGGTATACCATTTTTCTCCGATTTTTTCCATTTTCCAGTTTTCATCCGGAATCAAACCCCGCGTCTCTCCCGGCAGATCAATTCCGGAAAAATCCCCCAGACCGAAAAGATTTTCATATTTTTTCATTTTACTCATTCCCAAGCCGGAAATAGAACCATAGCCGCCGCCCAGATGATAAAAATAAACATCGCAACTTTCCGCTATGGCTTTTTTTAAATCAGTCGTCCCATGCGCCTTCCAATCTCTGAATTTAAAATTACCCACGGATATTTCTCCCCGGCATTCAACCGAAGTTTCCGGAGCGACTATCCCTTCCGCAAGCGCCGCGACCGCGACCGCCGGCTTTAAGATTGATCCGGGCGGATACTCCCCGGCCACCACCCGGTTGAAAAGAGGCAAATTTTTATCGGCGATTATTTCCTGAAAATCAGCGACGGAAATTCCCCGGGCAAAAAAATTATTATCATAACCGGGCAAGCTCACCAAAGAGAGCACTTCTCCGTTTTGCGGATTGATGGCGACCGCGGCGGCCATTTTGGTTTCGGTTTTTTCCAAAATATTGACCAAACTGTCATAAATTTTTTTTTGCAATCCTTCATCGATATTCAAAACCAAATCATTTCCCGGCTGGGGATTGATTATTCCCAAATTCTTCTTGATATCTCCCAGCGCGTCAACTTCCACCTGAAAAAGCCCGTAAACGCCTTTTAATTCTTTCTCATACTCTTTTTCTATCCCGGTCTTTCCGATATAGTCAGTCATCAAATAGTCGGGATTATTTTCCAGCTCTTCCCGGGTGATCTTGCCTTCATAACCGATAAGATGGGAAAAAATCGGGCCATTTTCATAATTTCGAATGGCCGTGTTTTCCAAAAGAATTCCCGGCAAATTTTTTCTTTTTTCCAGAATAATCAAAGATTGATCTTGAGTTATATTTTCTTTGACTAAAATCGGATTGAGGCTTTTGGAATTAAGATCGCGCATGACTTCTTTCAATTTATCGGAGTTTATCTCTAAAATTTCAGCCAAAGCCCCGGCTATCTGCTGCTTTTTCTCCGGCTCTTTGGGAAGATCGCCGGGTATTAAAATAACATCCACGCTGGAAACATTGCTGGCTAAAACATTGCCCGTTTTATCAAAAATTTTGCCTCTGGGCGCCTTAATAACCAGGGAGCGGATCCGGTTACCCCTGGAAATTTCAGCGTAATATTCGCCTTTAACAATGTCTAAATAAAAAATTCTTAAAATCAAACCTAAAAAACCTAGCATCAAAACATACCAAAAAATATTCAGGCCTTTTTTTTCAATGGGAACCTCCAGGGTTTTTCTCTCCTGGTTGGAATCCAAGCCGATTAAGTCGCTCAAGATGGAATCTTCTATTTCGATTCCCCGGGACATTCTTTTTTTATTCAAAAATCTTTTAAACATTAAATTTTTATTTCTTCTTTTTGGACAAAAAAAGTTTTTTCCAGCTTGTTAACGGGAAAGTAAATCAACGCGAAAAAAATCAAATTGAAAAATGTTTTAAGAAAAACTTCTCTTCCCGCAAGAAGAGCGAATCGAAAGCCGTCATTTAAAACAAGGAGCGTTAGCGTCCTTCCTAAAATCTCGTTAATCAGCGTTCCGGCCGCGATAAAAGCCATCATCAGAAAAAATTTTCCCGCTTCTCCGGACAGCAACAGTTTTCCGGAAAAATAACTGGTGGCGTAAGCAATAAGCGCTAAAAGAAAAATATTTTTCCCGACAGTCTCGCCGGCCGCCAAATCCAGAAAAAATCCGGCCGTTACAATCCAACCGATTTTCCGTTCTATCCCGAAATAACTAACCCAAAAAACCGACAGGACCATAATCAAATCCGGAAAAATTCCCGGCGCCAAAATTCCCCCGGAAAGGGAAACTTGCCCCAAGGAAAGAAAAAAAATCACCGCCAAAATAATTAAATTATACGCCATCCCGCTTGATTAATTTTTTATCACAAAAACCACGTCCAAATTGGAATATTTTACCGGAGCGGCTACCGTCGCCCCCTGGAAAATTCGATCCAGCGAAACTTTGGGTTCTTGAATTTTTCCCACCAACAAGCCTTTGGGCAAATCTCCCCCCAAGCCCGATGTGATTATCGAATCTCCCGCGTTAAGCATGTCGTCTTGCGAAACCATTTCCAGAACCAAACCCAAGCCGAATTTTCCCCTGACCACGCCCTTGGCTTCCGTTTCCAAATCCCTGACATTGATTACGCTTTCCGAATCAGTCAAAAGGATGACTTTGGCCGTATCCGCGTAAACTTCTTCCACTTTGCCGATTAAAATTCCCTGGGAAACAATGACTGGCATGCCGGTCGTTATTCCCGAATTTTCGCCTTTGTCTATTAAGATCCAACTGCCTAATTTCTGCGGATTTTGGCCAATCACAAAACTCGCTTCCAGACTGAAATTTTTGCCCGGAATGAGCCCTAATTGTTTTCTCAATTCTTCATTTTCTCTTTGCAGTTCTTTTTGGCCGGCTGTTTCCACTAAAAGAGCGCGATTTTCCTTAATCAGTTTTTCATTTTCTTCTCTGATTTCATTAAGCGAACTCCAAAAAATCAGGGTATTTCCGGTTTTTTGGCTTAGAGTGTAAAAAATTTTTTGAAAAGGCAGGCTTAATTTAAAAAAAATTTCAAAGAAAGGATTAAAAACTTTTTTCGGATTTAAAAAAACTAAAAAAAGGCAACAACCTAAAATAAAAATCAACCGCAGTGTTTTTTTGGAAGATAATTTATGCGTCATTTATCTTGTAAAATAAAATTTGAATCTCCCTCCGGGAGACGCAATTTATTTTTATTAAAAATAAAATCCAACAAATAATCCTGCGATTTTAAAAAAACATTCCAATCTCAATTTTCCAAACCTGCCGGCCGGCCAGCTTCGACTCGAATCGAGGCGAGCAGGCAGGCAAAATTATTCAACGGGGTCAATTTTAAATAAGCGATTTTTCGTGTTGATTTTCCACTAAAATTTCCCGCAAAGATTTAATGTCTTCCAAAACGATCCCCGTCCCCCGCACCACGGCGGTGAGCGGATCTTCCATCATGCGCACCGGCATGCCGGTTTCGTTGGCGACTAAAACGTCCAGACTCCGGATCAAACTTCCTCCGCCGGCTAAAATTATTCCTCTTTGCATGATATCCGAAAGCAATTCGGGAGGAGTTTCTTCGATTGTGGTTTTAATGTTATTGATTATGGATTTTATCGAACGCGAAAGAGCGTTTCGCACCTGTTCGTCATTGATTATTATTTCCTTGGGAAGCCCGGAAATAATATCCCGGCCGCGAATCGGCATCTGCATTTTTTCTTTCAAAGGATAGGCGCTGCCGACGGCGATTTTTATGTCCTCGGCGGTTTTTTCTCCCACCAGCAGATTAAATTCATTGCGGCAATAATGAATAATATCTTCGTTCATTTCATCTCCGGCAATGCGCAGATTTCTCGAAGCTACCACTCCGCCCAAAGAAATAACCGCGATATCGGTCGTTCCCCCGCCAATATCGACAATCATATTTCCCGCCGGATCTTGAACCGGCAGCCGGGCGCCGATAGCCGCCGCCATGGGTTCGTCGATCAGATAAGCTTCGCGCGCTCCGGCATTAATTACCGCGTCCATCACCGCCCTTTTTTCCACTTCGGTAATATCCGAAGGAATACCCACCAAAACCCGGGGCCGGGGAGCAAAAGAAAAACCGTTTTTATGAACTTTATTAATAAAATATTTCAGCATTTGCTCCGTTATCTCAAAATCGCTCACTACTCCGTCAACTAGCGGACGCGTAGCCACGATATATCCCGGAGTTTTCCCCACCATTTTTTTCGCTTCCCTGCCAATAGCCAAAATCTGGCCGGTTTTTTTATTGACCGCCACGACCGAAGGTTCATTGATAATAATACCTTGGCCTTTCATATAGACCAGCGTATTGGCTGTTCCCAGATCAATGCCGATGTCTTTGGAAAATTTCTGAAAAAATCTGTCGATTAAATTCCTGAAAAGAGAGTTGATTTTAAACATGCGTTTTATATCTAGCAAACAAAAAAAATAAAGAATTTTGAAAAGCAAAATCTTTTTGATTGATTTCTGTTTTTATTTTAGTCCCGGGGATTCGGGATTGGCTTTTGGTCTAATCTATGATAACGAAAAAGGCTTTGTTTGTCAAAGCCGCTTTTAAAAAATGAAGGTCGTAATCTTTAACTAAAAAAATTTCATTATATCCCGAAAAGTTATCAGAATCATCAAACCGATAAGGAAAGCAAATCCGGCGGTGTGAAAAATCTGTTCCAGCCTTTGACTTACCGGCCGTCTTCTTATTTTTTCAATCAAAATAAAAAGAACCCGGCCGCCGTCCAGCGCCGGAACGGGCAACGCGTTGATAATGCCCAGATTAATGCTTAAAATAGCCGCGAATTGCAAGACATAAATCATCCCCAAAGAGGCCACTTGTTTGGTTAAAAAGACGATACCCACGGGACCCGCCACTTCAATTTTGACTCCCGCGCCCAAAATCAAGTTTTTCAGCATTCCCAAAATTCCCCAAAAAATCCTTGAAGTTAAATCCAAAACCGCCAGCATTCCTTTCCAGACGGCCTTATACCAGGGATATCTAACCGCCATTGTCTGCACCAATTCCACCCCCAGCGCGCCTTCATTTTCCAAAGATTCTGTTCGCGGCACAACTTTAAACTCTTTCAATTCCTTTCCGCGAATTATTTTTAAACTTATTTCCCGGCCTTTGCCGGCATTAATATAATCCTGGACGTTCTTGACGCTTTTGAATTCCAATCCGTCTTGAATTCCGGCTATTTCATCTCCTATTTTCAGTCCGTTATTTTCCGCCGGCGAATTGGCCGCCACTTCGGAAATCTGAATCTTGCCCTGGCTTGAATCGTTTTCCGGATCAACCGCTTCCGGAATTCCCATCCAAAAAACCAGAGATAAAATAATCCAGGCAAAAAGAAAATTCATCCCTACTCCCGCCGCTAATACTTTTATTCTGGTCCAAGCCGGTTTAACCGCGAAACTATCCGCCTCCTGACTCTCCCGATCCTCTCCTTTAATCCTGACGAAACCGCCGATGGGAATCCAATTGAGGGAATAAACCGTGCCGCCGGAAAAATGATTATCCCGGGCTTCTTTTAAATCCTTTTTTTCTTCCGCGTCGTCGCCATCGTAGCGCCCCCAAATAAAACGCCATTTTTTCACTAGCTTAACTCGATCAATCTCCTTTGTTTTCTCCGTGATAACTTCCCGAATAATTTCCGGCTGTCCCTCTTCTTGAGTATCGGAAATTTTTGTTTCTAAAATTGTCTGACGAGAAATTTTTTCCCATTTTTCCCCGGAAACAAATTGAATGCCCGCGATTCTCGGCGGCAAGCCGAAACCAAACTCCTGCACCTGAATGCCGCTTTTTCTGGCCATCAAAAAATGGCCCAGTTCATGGACGAAAACAAGTATACCCAAAATAAGCACAAAGATTATAACTACCAATAACATGGCTTTACTTAAAAAATTATTAATGCAACTGTAAATAATTCCTAATTTCTAATTAAGAACCTGCCTGCCGGCAGGCAGGTTTCTAATCAATGTCTAATTTCCAAATATTCAATGTCTAAAAAATTCATTGGTCATTAAGGAATTGGGATTTGATTAGGAATTAGGTTAATTAGGAATTAGAAATTCTAGATGGTTATTACGTCCTTTTCTTTGATATCCCTTAGATTTTGGATTTTTTCATTATATTCATTGATGATTTCCTGCAAGCTTTCTTTGCCGGAAAATTTGTCATCTTCGCTTATTTTCCCCGCTTTTTCCAGTTCTTGAATTTCTTCCCAAGACTCTTCTCTTATTTTTCTGACCGCGATTTTGGCTTCTTCGGCTTTTTGATTCAACACTTTGACCAAATCCTTTCTTCTTTCTTCCGTCAGTTGCGGAATATTGACCCTTATCACCTGTCCGTCGTTATTCGGCTGCAAATTAAGCTGGGATTCCTTGATGGTTTTTTCGATGCCGGCCAAATTACTTTTATCCCAGGGGGAAATCATAATTGTTCGGGGTTCCGGAGTAGAAAGGCTGGCTATCTGTTTTAAGGGGGTTTTAGAACCATAATAATCCACCCGTAAATTTTCTACGAGAGCGGTGGAAGCCCGGCCGGTGCGCAATTGATTTAATTCTTCCTGGAAATGTTCGATGGATTTATCCAAACTCGGACGGATTTTTTCGATAATCGCTTTGTCCATAATGCTATAAAAACCATAGAGGCCGAAGTAAGTTATACTAAAATTAAAAACTTTAATTCTTAACCTTACTTAACTCTATGAGTGTTAAAAAATTATTCATTGGCATGGATCTTCACAAAAACAGTTCTACCTTCTGCGTCAAGGATTATGACGGAGAACTGGTGGCTTCCGAGAAGGTCGCTACCAACAAAAGCGAAGTCTTGGGATTTGTTAATCAATTCAAGGAGCATAATTTGAGTCTGGCAGTCGAACCGGTCTCACAGTGGTATTTTATGGCGGATATTTTGCAGCAGGCCGGCGTGGATGTACATCTGGCTAATCCTTTAAAGGTCAAGGCCATCGCTTCGGCGCGCATTAAGACTGACAAGATTGATGCAGGGGTATTAGCCGATCTTTTACGAACCAATCTGTTGCCAGAAGCCTACTTTTCCGATAAGGAAATGCGAATGTGGAAAGAATTAGTGAGATTCAGATTATCTTTGGTTAATCTGCGTGTGCAGGCGAAAAACAAAATCCATGCGATCTTGGGCAAGAATGGCTGTATTTCCAAATTCACGGATACCTTCGGCAAAGCTGGCCGGGTCTGGCTGGCTGAATTGCAATTGCCGGAACATTTCAGAAATTCTCTGGATGAATACCTGGCTACCCATGATTATCTGTCTGAACAAATCAAGCGCGCCGAGAAAAACATTGAAGCCGTGGTGGTTGGCAACAAACTGATGACGCTTTTGACCACGATCCCTGGAGTGAGCTATTTCAGCGCCTTAACTATTATGGCGGAAATTGGAGATATTCACCGATTCCCTTCGGCTAAGCAATTAATGGGCTATGCCGGGGTGGTGCCGTCCACCTATGCGTCCGGTGATAAAGTAGTGCATGGACGGATTACTAAGACCGGTTCCAGATGGCTGCGCTGGATTATGATTGAGATCGCCCATAAGCAATTGCGTTGCAAACGCAAGCCGGGATTGGGCTGGTATTACGCGAAAATTAAAAAGAACAAAGGATCAAAAACTGCCGCAGTAGCTACTGCAAGAAAACTGCTTGCAGTAATCTGGAGAATGCTGGTCGATGAACGGCCATTCAAATCTCCGTTGGAAGTCCGGGAGGCTTACCGAAAAAATGTCGTCCGTTAAGAGACGCGGTTCATAATTGTAAGGCCTGGTGTTTCCAACAGCTTTGAGTGTGCTACTGGCACGTATCGGTATGTGACTTAACAAGGTCAATTATAATCACATTGTGTATCGTGCAGTAACTACTGCGGCTGTGTTGATAGTTTTTGAGGGAACAAATCGTAATATTTTAGTCTAATACATTTGGCTTTAGTTAGACTTACTTGACGGTTTTTATCGGTATTTTTTAATAATTTATTTTGCTTAATCCGATGAAAACATTTTGCGCGTCCTGCCGATCATAACGGATAAGATTGACGGTTTTAGCCGTGTTAAATTGCGCCGTCGTCCAAGTTTTTCCGCCATCTTCCGTTTTGAAAGAAGCTTGGGCGGAACCGTAAATAAATTCTTCCGAATTAAAAGGATTAATCGCCAGCGCGGAAACCGGAAAACTTTCCGGATTATTGAGAACCTCTATTTTCTCCCAGGTTTCTCCGGAATTTTTGCTCAAAATTATTCCTATTTTCCCGCCCGCGTAAACCCAACCGCGATTACGCGGATCAGTTTCCACCAGGCGGATACCGCCGCCGCCCATATTCCAGGCGAAAAGAGATTTTTGAGAAATTTGTTCCATCGTCTTTCCGCCATCTTTACTTTTGAAGACTTCTCCGTTTAAAGTGTTAAAATAAAGCAAATTTTCATCCTGATAGTCCAGCGCCATTTTAACCACCGGACTGGAGGCTAAAAACAAATTTTTCCAGGTGCGCCCGCCGTCCAAAGTTTGCAGCAACTGCTTATTACTGGTTGACACGTATAAAACATCCGGATTTTTATCGGACATCAGGAGCGAAATTATCAACGTTCCGCCGGAAACACTGGTATAAATTTCTTCCCAGGTGGTTCCCTGATCCGCTGATTTGAATATTTTGCCTCTCTTTTGCCAAACGCCGGAAGCGTAAATCGTCCGCGGATCGCACGGATCCATCGCCAGTCCGTAAACCTTTTCCGATTGAAAATTCACCGCCTCCCAATTTTCTCCGCCATCGGTGGTTTTATAAATGCCGTTTTTCGCCGTGCCGAAAAGAATATTATCCGCGTCCTGGGGATTGACCGCCATACTTAAAATATCCGCGTCGGGAACGAAAGCTTTTTCGGAAATTTTATTTTTCACTTCCCAAATCTTCCCTCCGTCCGCCGATTTCCAAAAATTGCCGGAAGTGTTGGAAGTTCCCGAACCTCCCGTAAGCGAACAGCCGGATAAAACCAGGATTGTCGGCAAAATAAGCGCTAAAAAATATTTTCTCATATTTTCAGTATAGCAAAAAATCCCTTTCTGGCCAAACAACAAAAACTATCTTTAAAAAATAGCTTTTTTCGGAAAAGAAAAAACGGCTTTGTCTTTTATTACGGGTGTCGCTTAACCCTTTGCTATTTAACCTTTCTTGCGAGCCAGATATTCTCTGCCTTTTCCAATATCCGTGTTGATTGGAACATTTTTGGCGCAAAGCGGACATTCCGCTTCATTCCACGCGTCAAGTTTGACATTGACAAGCTTGATATTGACAAGCGCGAAAAGCTTCGGCGGATCCGCCACATCCTGCGGCGTGATTCCTCCACGATTGCAGAGAACGCCGAGACCGACGATATTGCCGCCGAGAGCGCGAGTTGCTTTAATGACTTTCTTCGCCGAGCCGCCGGTGGCAAGAACATCATCCACCACCAGGATATTTTTGCCAGCGATAAACTTGTCGTAGCCGCGCTTGATGACGAAATATTCTTTGGGTGCTTGCCCCAACTGCGGAATTCGCGCGCAAAGCAGGCGCAAACCGAAGCAGATATACCAGAGAACTGACCCAAGGCGCTCTGCTTTCTCGGCGTAAACGCCCAACACTTCGCGTCCGGTGATTTCCGAAAGATGGTAGGCTATCCACTGCGAAAGGACTATGCTGCCGGTAGCCGGAGCAATGACTACTTCCACGCTGTCGTCCACAAACTGTTTGGCGATTATTCGGCACAAATCCGATGTTTTCCTGGTATACGGATATATCGCGTCCTTGTTGACATAAGCCGTGCCGTGCTTACCGGAAGTGTAGACGATGTGGCTGTTAGTGATGATTGCGCCGACATTTTTGAAGACTTGCAGAATTTCTTGTTCATTCATAATATTTACCTCCTTTTTTTCAGTTATCAAGATACAAATTAAGCCAAGCATCGACTTGGCCATCCTTTGCCATAAATTATATCAAATCAAGGAAAAAAGCAAGATTAAAAACAAAAGGCTCTCCGCCTTTGGCAAAAAAAGTCCGGAGCAAGTTCCGGAGTTGATGCTATTTATTCATCATAAATTTTCTTTTTCCAGCTGTTTTTCGTGAAATTTTGAAAAACCCAATATCGCGATGATTGAACCGAGAAAACACGAGAACATATCCCATTGCGTATCCCAGACGTCTCCTTGCGTGCCCAAAAAAGCCGTAGTGGAATCCCCAGTCGAAAGCGCCATCCACCATTCAAAAAACTCGTAAAAAGCGCTAAGACCGAGAATAGTGAATACGATGAAAAAGATCCGCCAGCCTCGCCGAATAATTATTTTTTTCCGGATGATGATTTCATTGGCAATGAGCGCCGGCACAAAACCCTGGGCGAAATGGCCGAGCCGGTCATAATAATTCCGCGCGAGACCGAAAGTGTCTTGAATCCAGTTGAAAAGCGGCATTTCGGCGTAAGAAGTATGCCCGCCGATCATGAGAATCATGGCGTGAAAGCAGATTAGGATGTAGATAAAATCGGAAAAGCGGAATTTTTTGAAAGTGAACGCCAGAATCACAAAAGCGATAAGAGCCGGAACCACTTCCAGAAACCAGGTGAAATAATCGTAAGGCCGGATGCCGGACCAGATAAAAACCCCCATCGTAACTACTAACGTAATTTTTAAGATCAGAGAACCGGCGTTTTTCATAAAAACTTTATTTTATTTTGAAAAAAATGTTTTTTATTTTTTATTTTTAATTTTTAATTTAAATTGGTGCGCCCACTAGGATTCGTCCGGCATTCGCCGGACGCCCCGCGAATGCCGGGGCGAACTTTTAAACTTTTTTGTATCAAGATTCTATTTGGTGCGGATTTACAACCAAGCTCGAACTTTTTTCCAAAATTCTGCTTAGCCTCCGCCCCGCCTCCGCCCGCAAATTTCTGCAA
>PEVT01000051.1:21214-27515 GCA_002780175.1 Candidatus Moranbacteria bacterium CG06_land_8_20_14_3_00_40_12
CTGTTTTGGATTTTTGCGAAAAGCAAAAAGGCGGAAGCGGAGCTACGGTTTGTAAATATCAAAAGGTGAATTTGCTTGCCCCAGACCCAGCCCATGCGCGCAAATTCGGTCATTTTATACTCCCATTTGACCTTTTACTATTGTATAAGAGAAAAAGCTACCAGTCAATTAAAAGTAGTCTATTATAGCTTTTTTGCCAAAAATTGAAGATCACCTTATTCCCCAAGCATTTTCTTTATTTTTCCAAATTCTTTGTTTTCTATAAGGCGCGGGTCGGTAATTCTGGAAGCGGCAACTTTGTTATAGATGAGTGTAAAAAGCAGATAGAGTGCTGATCCGGCTAAAATCGCTGTTCCGCCAAATCTTAGCAAGTCAAAAAACGCAAAACTGATACTCTCCCCGTGCAACACGGATAAACCTGATTTATCAAAGAGATTTATTTCAAACCCATAAACAGATCCCATAGTAATAATCGAAGCAATAGCGCTGATAACGAAAATAAATTGCAAAATATTTAATTGTTTCTGCGTTCCTTCTTGATACAGCAGATTAATTAAGTTGAATGTGTTTGAAACATAATTTTCGGTCATACTCCAAAGATTTTTTATATAGCTAGAGGTTCTTTTTAACGATTCGAAAGATTCCATAAAATGAATTGCTATTTTGTCATCAGGTTTCAACTTATTCATTTTAGCGCATTCCACCGATTCATTTGCCAAAACATTATTAACTTGTTCAAGGCGCGATTTGAAAAAAATTATCTCGTTATTGATTTCCATAAGCGTGTCACGGTTAAGTGACAGGTCGCAATAGCGGATTTTTCCTTTTGATTTTACCTTATCAACCTCTTCCCAGATAAAGCGATGCAGGTCAAGAACTTTTTGAAATTGATTTTTAGCATCATTAAGGAGGTAAAAAATTCGCACCAAATCGATATTGTCTTCGGCCTTTCCATTTATAACGATCAGACGATTGCCATAATAAATAATTGACTCGTCATTTTTAATTTCCTGCCTAATTTCTTCTTTTTGCTCGACAAAAAATCTTTCAATTTCCTGTTTTGTAGATCCTTCTGCCAAAACAACATAAGGCAAGATGGATTTCAGGGCAATAAATATTTTAGGAATTGGCGCGCCTTGACTAAATAAAAAACCAAAGGCATCAAACATTTTATTCAAAGTAAAATCAGCCAAGGATTTCATTTCCTGATTGATTTTTTCAGGGATGGGATCAATACTCATCAAAACTAACCCGTTTTCGTGATATTCAAGATCATATTTATCTAATTTAGCAACTAGGATTTCATGTCCGTTTTCTTTAATTATAGAAGCATTGGACGGATTGATATTTTTCTTATATTTCAGTAATTTTTCTTTATTCAAAGAAAGATGACTTCTGCCCTCAGTAAAAAATAAGTGGAGTTCGCTAAGGTGTAGTTGAGTTCTTGAATACCAACTGCCGATAAAAATTTTTTTGATTTTCATATTTTTTTGTTTTTCAATTAAAATTTTTTAATCTATATTTGTGGGAAAATATTTATCAACCACATTTCTGGCGATTGAAACAAAGCGCTGTTGTGTTTCGTCCTCATTTTTTACATCACGAGAAACTTCATTTTCAGAAAAACCTATATCTCTTCTCTTGTCCTTTTTTGCAATACTGTTTATCTGTCTCCAGTTATCCAAGGCTTCTGCGGGATCTCCCCCAGAATAATATACTATGTGCTTTGGCTTGGATTCGGGATGTTGCTGAAAATAATTTTCCCAATACTCTTTTGAATCCACAGGGTCTTCAGCCAACTTGTAAACGCTGGATCCACTATTTTGACAATATTCTTTTATAATTTTTTCATATTCGCTCTTTTCATTTTCCGTACCCCATATTTTTGCGATTTTTTTAAGAATATTTTCATCAGACAATATTTTCTTTGCAACATCATCTTTTATTCCGTAGCTTTTAAACCTTTTATCTAACGCTTCTTCTCTTTCTTTTTCGGGTAAATTATCTATTCTATACTGCTTCTGAATAAAATCTTGAATAAAACCGAGTTGCTCAAATCTGGCCTTTAATATTTCCTGCGTACTTTCCGCAGGAACGGGCTTCTTATTTTGATCTAGTTCATATTTTGATCCGGTTTTAAAATCTACTTTTGCATCTTCCGGAATAAAAGCAATTCCCGCATCAATTGGTAACCCCTTTTCTATATCCGGCCAAATATATTGGTCATTATCATAACTATCAGTGTATGCGTTAAATTCAACCTTTGACAGGTTTCCGGAAAATTCATATTGCGAAGCGATTAAGGCCGATGGAAAAGCAAAAAAAACTTCATTATTTCTTTCACTGCCATAAAAACTATCCGCAACATCTTCGACAGCCATATGTATAGCGCTTCTATCGGCAAACGCAGTTGGAGATCCAGTCATTCCAGAAACAAATTGTCTATTAATTCTTCCCAGAGCTTCATCGCGTGAAGAACAATTGGCTAAATCTAAAAATTTTGCAATCGCTTCTTCCTTGGAATTTTCTTGAAGCTTAATTCCCAAGGCAGATTTAAGTTTTTTCTTTTCAAGCACCGTGTATAGTGTGCTGTGATATTCACCTAGGCCGACCTGATGATTCCCAAGATTTGCATGATCGCGTATGCCATGCCTAGTCACATGTGTAAGCATTTCTCCAGGAAATCTTCGAAGAAGCGCGGCATAGTCTTCTATTGAAAGTGAGCTGAGATTCTCTTCAGTAAAATATTTTGCGATATCCTCTTTGGAATATGGAATTTCCGCCCATTTTTTATTTTCTTTGGCATAAAAATCAGCAACCATTTTTCTGGTTTCCTCAAGATCTTGTCTTCCTAATACAGATTGAGAGAGGTCATCTTCAATCAAAGATTGCTTTCCGAGTTGCGATTGTAATTCTCTTTCAATTTTTTTGATAGCAAAAAAATCCTTTATTTTCACTAAAAAATTCGCGTCATTGTAGGACTCAATTTGGTCTTGCAAGGCTTCGATTTTTTTAATAACCTCGCTTTTTTCTTGCTCCTTCTCTTCAACTATTTTTTTATTTTCAAAATGACTTTTTCTTTTTTCACGAATTTCTCGAGCAAGTCGAGATCGTTCCTCGGGAGATTCTCTCTTTGAAAAGTCTTTTATGAATTTTGATTCCATATTCATATTAATGAAAAACAAAGTGATTATTCTTTTGGAAGCCAGGACGGAACACGGCTGATGGAAATCCCTCCGAAACTTGTAGCTTCATTTTTTTCTTCCCGCTCTTTTAAATTATCCAGTTGGGCGCTGACTAATTTCACCATTTCTTCCAAACTCTTTTTTGTTTCCTCGTTTGTTTCAGTCATTATTTCTTTTTCCAAAACTTCTAAATATTTTTCGCTAATTTGCCTTGATAAAAATTGACTGACACCAATTTTGCCTGATGTTTCATTTCGCTTGCTAATTTCATCTCTCAATTCCCTAATTTTTTGCTGCCATTGGACGGTATTGTTTTTTGCAAATTCTTCAACCATCCATGCTAAACTTGTCTTTTGTGTTGTTCCGAGTTTCATGCCCTCAACTTTATTGCAAATTTTTATCAGTTCGTCATAGGAATATAATTTTTTGTCTGTTTCGTTTATTTTTTCAAAAGTATTATTGCTCATCATATATTTGATTTAATGCTTATTTATTTTACCGCGAGGAAATCCTTTTCTTTTTTCGTAAGAAATTTCCTAAGCTGGTTTAATTTTTCGGTAAATTCTTCTTCATTATCAAGGGAACTTTTTAGATTACTGATCAAACTACTCATTTGTTCTCTGTCTTCGGCGCTTACCTTTTTATCGTCAAGTTGTGCCTGCAACTCAAAGGACACGCTGTCAATATTTTCCGAAGTTCTGGCTTCTTTTGATTCCTTCAACTCTTTCATCGCTGAATTTATTTCTGCCCGGATATTTATTCCCGCCCATTCGGTCGCCGTTTCAGCAAATTTTTTCTTAACCTCGGCATTGCGCTCATCTTTCTTGTTTAAATCTTCGGGCAAGAAATTAAATCTCAATGCTGGCTCCCCCTCACTCATTGGAAGCTCGACATATTTTGTTCCATCCGCGTCAATTTTTACATATTGATCAAAAGTCGTTTCCATTTTATCCAGTTTTATACCATAACTATCAAGGGCTTTGACAAATTGTTTTTGATTCAGCTCAAAAAGATCCTGGATCTGTTTGTGCATATCAGATTCTCTGATATTAACAATCATTTTTGATCCTTGCATTTCATATCCATCCAATTTTCCAGCCAACATTCCAAGATTAAAATCAGGCGCCATTTTATTAATTTCTTCGGCAGCATTAATTAAGGCTTTGCGCGTATCTTCATCAAACCCTTCTTGCTTCATAACATTTTCTTTAAGTTTTTCTTTTAAGCCGTCAATTGATTGACCTGATTTTCTTGCTAAATCTATTTTTTGCAATACCGCCATATTTTCCGGAACACTGTAAAAAATTTCTGGCAATTTTGAATCGCTGAACAAGCCCATATTATCACTCAAGCGAACGATTGATTCAAAAGGTTGTTTTTCAAAATCAGTTTGTGCCTCATCATGAGTTTTAATAGTTTCACCAATTTGCTTGAGATCTTTTTCACCAAACAAATTGCCATACATATCCTCTTGTCCTTCAAATAATTTCTGACTAAAATATTTATGATCACCCGTCGATTCAAACCCCTTCCGATTAACTCCAACAGTATATCCCATATCATGATTAAAGTGTATCGTCATTATTTTTAATCGATCAAGCGAGTTTAGTTGCTTTTCTGGATTTGCTTTATTATATTCATCGACCATTTTCATCGCTTCAGTAATATTTCCGTCAATAATATGGCGCACTCCGTGATCGCCCAAACCGCGCTTAAATGACTCGCGATTTTGATAGACCATTTTATTCACAATATCCTCAGAAATTTTCTGAATATCTACGGCTTTCAAATTTTCTGCAACAGAACCTTCTTTCTGAGCTTTGGAAATAAGATTGATATAATCCTCAGTGCTTTTTCTAATTTTTTCTCCGTATTCAGGGCTTATTTTTGATTCACCGATATATCCTTCAACAAGATTGCGAATATTTTCATTGACAACTTCGCTATTTTCCGAAAATGATTCGCTGGAAAATGACTTTGATTCAGGAGAATTTTTAAGTTGTAAATCATCATTCATTTCTTTTGAAACAATTTTGGGGTCGCAATAAGCCATTTTTTCTTCCATACTCAGAGTTTTCCAGTTTTTTCTCGCCTCCTCTTCAGAATATTTGGGTTGCGTCTCTGTTTTTTCTGCACTTTTCTTCTCTATCGATTCTGGTTGTTCCTCCACTTTTTCAGCGATTTTTTCCTCTTGTGCAGATTCGGGTTGCACCTCCACAATTTTACTAATTTTTTCTTTGCTTTCTTTTGTGAGCGCGTCAATTTCTTCTTGTTTTGTTTGTAGATTTTTTCCAACCTGCATTTCTTCAGCTACTTGGTCTATTTCTTCTTTTTTTAGTTCCAGCTTTGTTCCAGCCTGAATTGCATTTTCAAATTCTTGCTTTCCTTCTGACACAGCATTTTCACCAACTTTTGTAATTTCATTTTCTTTTTCTTTTGCAAATATTTCAACTTGTTCAGGACTGATGCCTGCCTCTGTGTCTTCTGCGGATTTTTTCTCAACCATAGACTCCTCCTTTTCTTCGTTTTTTGTTCCAGTTGCCACTTGTGAAAATTTAGTTTCTAAAGTTCCCATAAAATATCTTTTTAATTTTTCGTTAGTTTATGCCATTAAGAAGAGCGCGGATTTTATTAATTTTCTTTTCTTCCAATTTTTTAACGAATTCAGCAATAATTTCATTTTGCTGTTTGCGTAGTTTTTTAATTTGCGCCATATATTCGGCGTGAATAGCTTCAATTTCCGCAATCTTTTTTTGATTATCGTTTTGTGAAGACATACAATTTTAAAAATTTATTAACTCCTTTTTAATTTTCTTTAAACAAAAAAGGACAACCATACTGGTTGTCGCACCCAAATAGACAGGTTATGCCTAATTGTTTTAAGTAAGGTTGCCCTAGGGCATAACCTCACTTTTGCATATACTGCAAAATCCTATTTATTTGGATGCGACATCTATAATTTAGCAAATTATTCATCATTCTGCAAATATTGGGGAGTTCCATTTTGCCGTCCGCGCACGGGCGGGATTTCGGGGCAAGGACGGCTAAAAGTATAAAGAGAGAGAAATACAAAGAATGAATTGCTCCGCTTCCGCCTTTTTGCTTTTCGCAAAAAT
>PEVT01000038.1 GCA_002780175.1 Candidatus Moranbacteria bacterium CG06_land_8_20_14_3_00_40_12
AAAAATAAAAATAATCTCATTCAGTATGAGGTTATTTTAGCAACGCTGTACGTGTTAAGCACTGAAACGCCGTAAGTTGCAGTAGCCTGGAATGTAACGGACCTGTCAGTAATAAGTCCCCTGTCCATCTCAACCTTGGGCATTCTCTTCCATGCGAACACGAAAGGTCTTTCTCCCAAGACAAGAGATTTGCTTACAGTTATCGGAGTTGTCGTATTCTCGGTCGCAGTTGGCAGGTTATTGCTCACATAAATTGTCATTCCAAGAATCTTTCCTATAGCGCTAGATCCCAGTGTTGCACTTCCATAAACTGAAGCGTCCGAAAAGATGTAGTGATCTCCCGGATCCTTAAGAACTCTTACTTCAGATTCTGTCTTCGGGCTTACAATTATTGCTTTAGGCTCGAAATTATGTTCAAGCATAAGTCTCCTAACGCCAAGAATGTCTGTGAAAAGCAGAACATCTGTGCTAACAACAGTTGTTGAATCGTGTGCGTTTCCACTCGCATAGTAAGATATTCCTGCTCCAGAAACGAGTGCTGTTATTATATCTGTATCTATCTTTGTTCCAATAGCTAATCCCATGTTGCTCATAATGTCATTAGTTACTGATTCGAATGCGTAGTCAAGTTCGAGAACTGAAACCTGTTTGGCAAGTCCAACTTCTCCCACAGTCACTGTTACCTGATCGTAAGCAAGTGTAGTTATTGGCGTGCTTGTACCGTCAGTAAGCGCAGCAGCAGCGAAAACCTGATTTTTTGCAATATTAATCTGCTTTCCGTCCTTGTTCTTCAGCGTGTCATTCATAACTCCGAACTGGAGCATTACTGACTTATTGCGAGCAGCCTGCTCTATCTGCTTATCCCAATACGTTGGGTTAATATAATCCGCGGAGCCTGCTCCGTGAAGATATATGTTTGCGTCATTTGCCATGTTTTTAATTCACCTTATATATTAAAAAAAACTTTTTTTTTTTTTTATCTTCGTCCAATGTAATTCTTGAATTCTTCAAGAGTTGGAGGACGTGGCTCTTCAACTTTCGTTTCTGAAGTTGAGAACGGGTTTCCAGTAGTTGTTACCAGTCCCTTTCTCTGACTTTTAATATCATTCAGTTCCTTATCGTATGATTCTTTAATCGCTGCGAGTTTAGAATCGAACTCTTTTGATAATGCGTCTTTTATTGAAGCAAGTTCCTTTTGAAGCTCTTCCGTTCTCTTCCGGTCAAGCTCTTCAAGTGCCTTTTCCGCATCAGCGTTTACTTGTTTGGCTTCAGCGTCGTTAAGCACGACCTTGTCATCTTCTACTTTACTAACATCAACAGCGGGAGTTTTTAAACTTTCCTCTTTTTTCTTGTCAGCAGACTCTTCTGCTGTTGCTTTTACAATTTCTTCTTTCTTAACTTGCTCTTCACTCATCTCGTTTCGCCTCCTTTTTTCACTTCCTTATTTTCATTTTTCTTAAGAGAATTCCTTATTGCATCAATCTGCTGATCTGACTGCTTAATCTGCTGGTTGAGTCTCAGATTATCAATTTGGATATCATTCTCCCATTTCTTCTTACACCACTCAGCAAAATCTGGAGTAGTTTCGTACTCGAAGTCAGGATTAAGCTTTTTAGGATGCTTTTTCATAAGCGCGAGAACTTCAAGATTGTTTTCCTTGCGCTTCTGGATTAAGTTCTGATTTATTCTGTAAAACTCAATTTCCTTTCTAGCTTCCGCTTCTTTACTTTTCATTTTTCATTAACCCCCTCTCAAACGTATAATTTGAGCATTACTGTTCGCTGGAGTGTGAACTAAACTAAACCAGTTAACACTTCCATCAATATAAGTTCCATCAACAAGATTTGGACTGTCATAAGTTATTTCAATACTCATTCCATTAAGAGTTCCGTCCATAATCCGATCAATAATTTGTTTCCTGTAAGGATGATTAAGCAAACTTACTGTAGCGTAAAGTTTATCGTCAACAATTTTTGACGAGACAAGTTTCAAACTTGGAAGTTTAAGAATTGGATCAGGATTGTCTTCAAGATTAGCATGCTCAATATCTCCAAAAATAGGATTGTATTCAAGATCTGATGCTATCTTGTAAAGCGCGTTCCTGCTAAGATTCTGACCGTGAGCGTCAACATCAGTGGTTGTAAGCACGCAGTCGAACACAACATCATCAACACTGCTCTTTCCAACAGTGAATCCAAGCGGTGTCATTCCAAAACTTTTCTTCACAGTCTTATGTCTCAAAGCGTACTTCTTCATCACAGAATACGCTGCTGCAAAAGCTCTGCCCTCATCCCCGTTATGTGAAGCGTACATTGAATTAAACACGTGCAGAAATATCTTCTGCAAATTTTTAGGATACTTTCTTACATTTGGAGGAAGATCACTTATTTTTTTATATGGCATCTTTTATCTCACCACCATTCTCAACATAAAATTTGCTGGTAATAACTTTTTCGCTCTTTGCCCTGACATTTTGCGAGTTCGGAATTTCCTTACGAGTCTGTCTGCTTATGATATTATCATTCTGAGGCATTCTGCTAACACTCTTAACATTCTGAGCCTCATGACCAACATATCCTGTTGGTACCTGAGGAACTATTTCAGCTTCTTCGGGAAGTGAAACGCCTTTAACCCTCAAATATTCAATAACAGATTCTGGATCAATACCGAGTCCGCTAAGATAAACAGCGTTCTGAATTGCTTCTCTTTCATTAATTTGGTCCACAGGATTAAATCTTAAGCTAACATCTTCAAATCCGCATTTTGGAAGAAGATCTAGCGAGACATCATCCTGAACGAGCAACTGCAAACTTCTAAGGTTAGTTCCGAAAACTCCAACGAACTGAGTTTCTGCAGTACTACGGTTTGCACTTTCCTGCTGCCCGCCAACAATTGGAGGAACCATAAGCAACTGCCTGATTTGACTGTCTAAATAATCCAAATAATTTGTAAGAACCGGAAGATCGGTGACCTCATAAAAACTAACAGAAGACAAATCGCCATCAACAACGAGCTCAAGCAAAGGATTTGATTTCCTGGCTTTGATCCCTTCAATCAAAGATTTAACTTGCTTATCATTAGCGTTCTTAATAACTTTTGCTTTACTGAACGCGTTGGTTTTAAAAAGGTACCAGATGTAATCTTCAATAATGTGCTTGGTTTTTACGGTCTGAAGAATCGCTTTTGAATTAACATTTCCCCAGAGGCTAGTTGTAACATGATCTAAAGCAATGTGCCAAATCTCATCGGGACTGAAGAATATTTCTTTTCCCTGATGTTCTTGGAAATAACCAACTATGTCACCGTGACCTTCAGAATCGGTCTGAATTGTCATCTCTGTAGTTTCAAGAAGGTACAATTCTTTAACAAGTCCAGTGTTCCCGTCCTTTACAACTTCAACAAAAGCGTTACCGTAAAGTTTAAGATTAATCAGAACATTTCGGAGAATATTGCCGAAGCGCATTTTAGAAAAAAGATCAGCTACTTTTTTATCTTCAGAACGGGAAGAGTTAATAAATCTGTAACCGCTTCGCATAATTGCGTTAACAGTTGTCAGAATTGAATTACTCACAGTTGGATCATCCATTAAATTACGAATATCCAACAAATCTGCTTGGGAATTTTGCATTCCCCGAGGCATTCCTGGACTTCCGTAGAAATCCTCAATAATGCTACGGCTAGTTTTAGCCCTTGTTGATTTCATAGTGTGACACTTTGTGAAATGCAGGATGCTGAGTCCGGATTCTTTTCTCTCAAATTATTAATCTCAACATTGCACTTATAAGTTTTTGCTTTTTCAGCCTCTTCAGACTGCATACGCGCATAAACAGGATTGCTTACAACTTTAAAAGTTGGAAGCTTTTCAAGAGTGTCAAGAACAAAACGTGTTTTGTTCTCAACAAGAAAATAACTGTTCTCAACCCATGATGCGCGCTCGCTTTCACTAATAATTATTTCTTCATGAGCGCCCTTTTCCCCAGTCCTGCCATAACGCCTGATAAACACTTTCACATCACTAATTCCAATTTCTCAATTCTTAAACCCTTTCCCGTATCTATCACGCTGCGAGTTTCAACACTTCCGTTATCAAACTGCTGCTTGCTGTACTCAAAACTTATCATATCACATACACCT
>PEVT01000031.1:0-10202 GCA_002780175.1 Candidatus Moranbacteria bacterium CG06_land_8_20_14_3_00_40_12
AAAAAATTGAAAAAATGTTAAAATCTGAAAACGACGATGTTGCACTTCAGAATAGAATTCTAGACGCATAAATTGACAAAGATGATGAAATATGTTTATAATAAAATGTTCTTTCAAATTAAAATATTCTGGAAAGGATAGAAAGGAGGAAGAAGGTGCCTAGTGATGAAGATAGATTGGAGAGATACAGATTAATCGCACTGGCTGTGATAAAAAAACAAGGAGAAAAAAAATTCAAGCGCATCGTGAGATGTAACGGATATCACAAAGAGTTAGCCGGGGTATATTTTTATATCTTCCCGCAAAATGAATTAAAAACAAAAATTCTTCCAAAAGAAAAAGGAGATAATCAAGGTATGAAAAAAAAGGAAGAAAAAGACGTTATGGAGTTTATAGAGATCGGCAGTCTGGATTTTTGTTTTTTCGGAGCCAAGCAAGTGCTGGCCCTGAAAGAAAAAGTGGAAAAAGAGGAAGAACAAAAAGAAAAACAAACGAAAAAGAAGGTGAAAAAAAATAAAAAATAGCCATTAAATCTGTCGGGCGGAGAGGCGCAAAACGCATCTCCGCTTTTTTAAATCGCAAAACCGTCAGTATCGCGGGGGTTTTCATTTTCTTCTCGTATATTAAAGACGGCAGATTTCGTTTTTTTGTTAGAGTTGATTTTATTGCGATTGCCGCAATGGATTAAAAAAATCATAGAAATAAGAAACAAGCGGATGGGCAAGCTTAATTTTTTATTTGATTTCCCGGCCTTTTAACGGTAAAATAAGGTTGGAGAAAGGCAAGGATTAAGTGAAATCAGCTGAAACTCCGCGCTAATAAGTTTTTCCTGAATTTAAAATATATGATTGAAGTTAGAAAACCGACTCAAGCGGAAATTAAACTGGCGGAAAAATGGCCGACTTGGTCGAAGGAAATTTCAGAATTCCGCTGGAACTATGATCAAGCGGAAACCTGTCTCATCCTCAATGGCCGGGCTAAAATTTTTTCCCAGGAAGGCGAGATAGCCTCTTTTGGCGCCGGAGACTGGGTCGTTTTTCCCAAGGGGCTGGAATGCATCTGGAAAATTACCGAACCGATCGAAAAGAAATATTATTTGAGCCAGGACTAAAAATGTTAAAATAGTATTAATATATACTTCGGTATATACTAGAGTATATACTTATGAAACTAAGAGAGAAGAATATTAGAAAATTATTAAAATTAGGGGGAACCAGCCTGGCGGTCACCTTGCCGGTGGAGATCGTGGAGGAATTAGGATGGAAGAAAAAACAACGGGTTATGATAAAGAGAATCAAAGGAGGATTGGCCGTTAAGGATTATCATACTAAGAAATAGGAAGTTTACCCCGTTAAATTATCATTATGCGACAGGACGAAGTGAAAAAGATCGTGAAAGAAAGCTATACCAAAATCGCCAAAGGCAGCGGGTGTTCCTGCTGCGGCGCGAAAGCGGAGCGAGAGAAGATTGCCGAGGAGATCGGCTATTCCAAAGAAGATATCGCCAAATTTTCCGAAGCTAATTTGGGACTAGGCTGCGGCAATCCGGTGGCGATGGCGGAAATGCAAGAAGGCGATACAATTTTAGATCTGGGTTCGGGCGCGGGCTTCGATTGTTTTTTGGCGATGCGCAAAGTCGGAGAGTTGGGAAAAGTCATCGGCGTGGATATGGTGCCGGAAATGGTCGCGAAGGCTAAAGCCAATGCGGAAAAATACGATTACCAGAATGTGGAATTCAAATTAGGCGAGATTGAAAAGTTGCCAGTCGAGGATGAATCTGTCGATATCATCATCAGCAATTGCGTGATAAACTTATCTCCAGACAAAGACCAGGTTTTTGCGGAAGCTTACCGGGTTTTGAAAACGGGCGGGAAAATGTTCGTTTCCGATATCGTGCTTTTGCAAGAACTGTCTGAAGATGTAAAAAATAACAAAGAACTGCTCTCCGGTTGTGTGGCCGGAGCGCTTCTTAAAGCAGATTATCTTGCCAAAATGAAAGCCACCGGCTTTGCGGTGGAAGTTTTGTCCGAAGACACGGATATCAGTAAGAAACAATACCAGGGCATGCCGCTGGAAAGTCTCAAAGTCAAGGCGATTAAGAAATAAGCAGTTAAGGCATAATTAAAATGGAAAAGAAAAAGACGCATACCATCATTATTTCCGACCTGCATCTGGGTTCAGAAGTCAGCCAGCCCCAAAAGGCTTTAGCCGTTTTGCAAAGCTACTCTTTTCGGAAGCTCATACTGCTCGGCGATATTTTTGAGAGCCTGGATTTTCGGAATCTTTCCAAAGAATGTTGGGATCTTTTGACTTACATCGGCGATATTTCCCAAGACAAGAAAGTGCGCTGGGTGATCGGCAATCACGACGAAGGGCTGACTAATGTTTTTGAGTCATTAATCAATGCCAAGATATACGAGACTTACGATTGGCAATACAAACAGGAAAAATATCTCGCCATCCATGGCCATCAGTTCGACCGTTTTCTCATCAACAACACTTTCTTAAGTTATCTGGCGACCAAGGTTTATAATTTCATCCAGCGGATTGATTCGGACGAGAAAAAATTCAGCCATTATCTTAAAAGGAAAAGCAAGGGCTGGCTTCGGCTTTCGGAAAAAGTAGCCCACTCGGCGATGCGCTACGGGATAAAAAACCAAGCCGATTATGTTTTTTGCGGGCATACTCATAAAGCCATGGAAAAACACAATCACGCCATCGCGTATTACAACAGCGGCTGCTGGACGGATAATCCCTGCACTTATATCACTATTGATGAAAATAAAATCCAGATTTGCGAATACTGATTTTTAAACCGGTAATCGTCCCCAAATCAAGTAGTTTACTGATTTTCCGAAAGCGGATAAAAATTAGGCGATAAATTGTCCGCTTTCCCGTTGGCGGAAAAATAAAAATATTCCCATTAATTTTATATGAAATTTAATCTTGAAATCAATAATCGGAGCCGAAGCCCGGTAAAGCAGGCTTTTTTCGAAACGGCCTGGAAAACGGCTTTTGAGGGTAAAGATTTGGCTTTTTTGCCGGCAAAGAATTTCACTTTAAGCTTGGCTCTGGTTTCCCGCAGGGAGATAAAAAAAATCAATAGAATTTGGCGGAAAAAAGACGAAGCGACGGATGTTTTGTCTTTCGCGGAATGGAAAAATATCGAGGCTATCAAAGCCCATAAAGGGAAAGAGATATTTTTAGGGGAGATAATTTTGTGTTATGATGATATTAAAGCTTATGCCCGCAAGAACGGTTTGAGCGTTAAAAAAGAGCTTACTCGAGTTTTTTTGCACGGGATATTGCATCTGCTGGGCTTCCGGCACGGAAAAGCGATGTTTGCTTTGCAAAATAAATTATTTTAACCAAGTTTAACAGGAAGATTGGAATATTTCTAAAATCACCAGGGTTATTTGCTAGATTTTATTTTTAATAAAAATAAGTTGCGTCTCCCGGAGGGAGATGTAAATCTTATTCAACAGGGTAAATGGAAAGACTGGAACAATTCAAAAAAAGCCTGCGGTATGCTTTTCGCGGTTTAGACTATGTCGTCCGGCATGAAAAAAATTTTCAAAACCAGCTGGTTGCCGCTATTTTAGTGATGATCGCCATGATTTATTTTAATTTAGCCAAATGGGAAATCGTTCTGTTATTTTTGGTTATTATGGTGACTTTAATTATGGAATTGTTAAATACGGTCATGGAAAGGGTGGTGGACATGCTTAAACCGAGCGTCCATCCGTATGCCAAGCTGATTAAAGACCTTATGGCGGCGGCCGTGCTGGTTACTTCAATTTTAGCGGTGGTTATCGGCATCGTGATTTTTTCCCCCCACTTAAAAATGGCTTTTTCCGGATTTTAGCCCCAAATTGATTTTTAACCCCTTTTAATGTATTATAAAGAAGCCAAAGTTTAAATAATAAATTTCGCACCTTCCTGCCGGGCATTAAGCTTGGCGGGGAAAACTTATTCAAATTAGGCGTTTTTGCGGAAGGTCGCGGGAATGCTTTGAAGGTGTGAAACAAATTCTAATTATGTCGCGAAACGACATTATTGTTGGTGTTGATATGGGATCGTCTAATATTCGGACGGTTATTGCTCAAGTTTTTCCGGAAGAAGAAATGCCGAGAATTATTGGCGTGGGAATAGCGGAATCAGTCGGTATTCGCAAAGGAGTGATTGTGGATTTGGAAGAAGCGTTGGATTCGGTCCGGGAATCGAAGGAAAAAGCGGAAATAAGTTGCGGCTTTAAAATTAGCCACGCGATTGTAAGTTTGGGCGGCAGCCAGATAACTTCTCAAAATTCCAAAGGAGTGGTGGCGATCGGTCGGGCGGACGGAGAAGTTACCGAAGACGACGTGATGCGGGTGATTAACGCGGCTCAAGCCATTTCTATTCCGCCCAATAAAGAAATCGTCCACATAATCGCCAAAAACTACTCTTTGGATGACCAAAAAAACATTAAAGATCCCATCAGCATGAATGGAGTTCGCTTGGAAGTGGATACGATGATCATTGAAGGCTCGACGCCTTTTATCCGCAATTTAGCCAAATGTTTTGAGCAAGCCGATATTGAAATGGATGATTTTGTTTTAGCGCCGCTGGCCGCCTCCAAAGCGGTTCTTTCCAAAAGACAAAAAGAATTAGGCGTTATTTTGATTGATATCGGCGGCGGAACAACTTCCGTGGCGGTTTTTGAAGAAAATAATCTGCTTCATGCTTCCATTCTTCCGATAGGCGGAAATAACATTACTAATGATATCGCCATAGGCTTGAGAACTTCCATTGAAGTGGCGGAGAAAGTGAAACTGGAATACGGCAGCGCGCTTCCAAGCGAAGTCAGTAAAAAAGAGGATATTAATTTAGCGGAAATCGATGCCAATGAAGAAGGTCTGGTTTCCCGCCATCATGTGGCGGAAATAATCGAAGCGCGTCTGGAGGAAATATTTTCCATGGTAAATAAAGAATTGAAAATAATCGGACGCGATAAGTTGCTGCCAGCCGGAATTATTCTCACCGGCGGCACGGCTAAAATTTCCGGTTCGGTTGATTTGGCCAAAAATATTTTAGCGCTGCCGGCGCAAACCGGATTTCCTCTGCCTATGGGCGGTTTGGTGGATAAAATAGACGATCCCGCTTTTGCCACAGTCGCCGGATTGATTCTTTGGGGCCTGGAAAATTCCGCTACCGGAAGAAGAGGAATGGGCTCCGGCAACAGAATGGCGGGCAATATATCCGCCAGCATCGGCAATTCGATGAAAAGCATGAAACACTGGTTCGGCAAATTTTTGCCTTAAACGGGCATTTTTAGGCATAAAAAACAGAAAAAATAAAAACAAAAATAAATCCTGCGCCTTAATTTTTTGAAAATATGGAATTTTGGAAAAAAGCTGTTTAAAGCCGTTTATTCAGTTTAAGTCAAGCGTTTTTTCAAAGGTGCGGGATAAATTTGACACATTGCGATAAGATGTGCTAAGTTTATTTACTGAAGAAAATTGTTTTTTTAAGGAGGATTTTTACGCGGTTTATCTTAAAATTTTATACTTATTAATCTGAAGGAAAATATCAGATTATAAAAAAATATGGCAGAAATAAAACCACCGGTAGAAACTTTTGCGAGAATAAAAGTTGTCGGAGTGGGCGGTTCCGGAGGACATGGCATCAGCCGGATGATTGAAACCAAACTCAAAGGCGTGGAATTTGTCGCGATCAATACGGACGCGCAAGATTTGCATCAAAACCGGGCGCAAGAAAAAGTGCACATCGGAAAAAATTTAACCAAAGGCTTGGGAGCCGGAATGAATCCCGATGTCGGCCGTCAAGCCGCCGAAGAAAATCGGGAAGAAATTCAGGAAGTTTTGAAGGGGGCGGATATGGTTTTTGTCACTTGCGGACTGGGCGGAGGAACCGGAACGGGCGCGGCGCCAATTGTCGCGGAAACTGCCAAGGAACTTGGCGCTTTGACAGTAGCAGTGGTTACTCGGCCTTTTGCTTTTGAAGGAGCGCAAAGAAGAGCTATCGCGGATGAAGGCCTGGAAAATTTAAAAGAAAGAGTGGATACTTTGATTACCATTCCTAATGACAAACTGCTACAGATTATTGATAAAAAAACGACACTGATTAATTCCTTTAAGATTGTGGATGATGTTTTGCGCCAGGGCGTTCAGGGAATTTCTGATTTAATAACCAAGCCCGGAATAGTGAATGTGGATTTTGCCGATGTGAGAGCCATTATGTCCAACAGCGGATCAGCTTTAATGGGCATTGGAATAGGTTCGGGAGAAAATCGCGCGGCGGAAGCGGCCAGAGCGGCGATTAACAGTCCGTTGCTGGAGCTGTCCATTGACGGAGCCAAGGGCGTGCTTTTCAACGTGAGTGGTTGCAGCGACTTAACAATGCTGGAAATTAACGAAGCGGCCAATATTATTACGGAATCCATTGATCCCAATGCCAAAGTGATCTTCGGAGCGGTAATCGACGAAGCTATTAAAAAAGGCGAAATCCAGATAACGGTGGTAGCTACCGGATTTGACGCGGAAAAAGTCAAAGAAACTCCGGTGGAAAAGCTATCCCGCTTGACTCGGGAAAATTTTAATAAAAAAGACAAGGAAAAAGAGGAAAATCCGAGAATCACTTTTCCGGTCAGAAAATCAGAAACTAAAATGATTATTGAAGAAAAAGTTCCCTCCAGAGTTATAACTTCAATCGGAGAAGAAAAAAATTTGGAAGAAGACGATGAATTGGAAATCCCGGCTTTTATCCGGAGAAAGATGGGAAAATAATCCAGAGTATATTAGAAAATCGCTACTATTGGATTGGTAGCGGTTTTTTTTAATGTTTATTATTTTTTTTGAATTTTTTAAATGTCAAAGTTCAAATTTCCAATTTCTCTAGCTACGCCAGATCTGGCAAAGCCAGACAATAAAATTCCAAATCCAAAATCTAAAGTTTAAAAATTTGTCATTGAGTCATTTGAGTTTGATTTGACATTGGAAATTGGGATTTGGAAATTATATTAAGTTATCCACAGGCAGGATTATTGACAGAGTAGTATATAGTGATATAATATCACTGTAAACATTAACTCATATTATCATGTTAACTGTTAAACAAAATACGATTTTAGAAGCTATCCGGGAAATAATTGAAAAGCGGGGAGAAAATCCGACCGCTTACAAGGTCCATAAATATCTGGAAGAAGAGGGCGTGAAAATGGGCAGCCTTAAGGGGACGGTGCAGGTGGTGGAAGCGCTGGAAAAAAAGGATATCTTAAAAAGAGACGGAGATAAAAAAATATATCTTATAGAAAACAATAATTATTCCAATTTAAAGAATATCTTTACCATTCCCATGTATGGCCTGGCTTCCTGCGGAGAAGCGCTGGCTTACGCCGATGACAATAATGTGGACGGCTATCTGCAAATTTCCAAAAGCCTGTTTCGAAAAAACGATCCGGCGCGGCTTTTCGCGGTTAAATCGCTGGGAGATTCTATGGACAAGGAAGATATCAACGATGGCGACTACGCGGTTTTTGAAAAATGCGAACAAAACTGCGATTTTAACGATCAAATCGTCGTCGCCGTCATTAACGGGATGGCGACCATCAAAAAATATAAAAAGCTCAAACACGGCATTATCGGACTTTTCCCCCATTCCACCAATCCAATCCATCAGCCGATCTATCTGGACGAGTCGGATAATATTTTAATCGCGGGCATTTTCCGCAAAGTCTTGCCGGTGGAATTCGTGAGCTTGTAATCAATTTTCCTATTTTTTTTAACTCATGTTAAAATTATAGTAAGATTATTTTTTAATTTAATAATTTTTTTATGGAAACGATACTTTTAGCGGTTTTGATTTTAGGGATCGGGGCGGTGATTTTTTTATTGCTTGTTAAAAAGGATTCCGGCAAGGATGAGCGGTTGGCTGTTTTAATGGAAAAAATTTCTAACCTGGGCAATCAAAATGAAAGACTGCGGGAAGTAATGGACAGCAAGCTTAAGGAAACGCATCAGGCTAATCAGAACCAGCTGTTTAATGTTAACCGGACCATCCAAAACATCAGCCAGCAATCGGCTGAATTGATTTCCAACATCACGGAAAAATTGACCAAACTGGACGATACTAACAAGCAGGTGATTAATTTCTCGGCGCAGTTGCAGAACTTGCAGGATATTTTGAAAAATCCCAAACAGAGAGGGGTTTTGGGCGAATATTTTCTGGAAGAAACTTTAAAAAATGTCTTGCCGCCGGACTCCTATAAAATGCAATATGAATTTAAGGACGGTTCAATCGTGGACGCGGTGGTTTTCGTGAAAGAAAAAATCATTCCCATTGATTCCAAGTTTTCTCTGGAAAATTACGAGCGAATTATTAATGCTCCGGCCGGGAGCGAAAGAGAGGACTTGGAAAAAAGTTTCAAGCAGGATTTAAAAAACCGCATTGACGAAACTTCCAAATATATCAAACCGGAAGAGAGGACCATGGAGTTTGCTTTTATGTTTATTCCTTCAGAAGCCATTTATTACGATTTATTAGTCAATAAAGTCGGCGCGGTGAAAATCGACACTCGCAGCATGATTGAATACGCTTTCCGCGACAAGCACGTGATCATCGTTTCGCCCACTTCTTTTCTGGCTTATTTGCAAACGGTTCTGCAGGGCTTGCGGGCTATGGAAATTGAAGAAAACGCCAAAGAAGTTATCGCCAATGTGGAAAAACTGAAAAAACACGCTTTGAATTTCGACAGTTTTATGAAAAAAATCGGCGACAATCTGCAGACGACTTTTAACAGTTACAATAATGCCTATAAAGAATTAGGCAAGCTGGATAAAGATATGGCGAAAATTACACAGAGCGAAAAAGTCATCGAACCGGAACTTTTGGACAAACCGAATTTGGGGGAAGAGTAGTTTGAAAAAACTAAAATTAACGCCGTGCCCCGTAGTGAATTTTCAGCCCCACTTATTTTTTAGAAATTAAGCTTCTAGCCGAAAATCTGCTACGGGATGCTTGCAGGGTGCCGAGCTTTGCTCTGGTACCCTGTGGATAACTCCTGATTTTGGCTTAAAATCTGCCCTTGGCAGGTTTTTCAATTGTGTTAGAATAGTATTAATATACACTACATATAGTGTATATTAGTTATAAAGTTCATAAAATTAAAAATTTATAAACTGGAAAAACTTTTAACTTCAAACTTATTTTTATGAATTGCCCTTTTTGCAAAAACACGGAAACAAAGGTGGTGGACTCGCGAGAAACCAATGAAGGAAAAATTACCCGCCGCCGGAGAGAATGTTTAAAATGCGAAGCGCGCTTCAGCACTTATGAAGAAGTAGAAATCTTGCATTTGATGGTGGTTAAAAAGAATGGATCCAAAACAGAATACGATAAAAATAAAATTGAAACCGGAATTCGCAAAGCGCTGGAGAAACGTCCCATTTCGGAGGAAAAAGTAGCCAAGCTGATGGGAGACATCGAATATGAAATCAGCGCCCTGGAAAAACTGGAAATAACCACCAGAGAAATAGGCAAGATCGTTCTTAAAAAACTCAAAGAATTGGACGAGGTGGCCTATGTGCGCTTTGCCAGCGTGTATAAATACTTTGGCAGCATTGAAAGTTTTAAAAAAGAACTGGATCTGCTGGACAAGGAATAATTTGTGGTCTGTTATCCCGCACCAATTCCGAATATAAATTTATCTAAATGTAAAGTTTATATCCACGGAATCGCCTGCGGCTTAGATTGTTAATTATAAAAAATTTATAATAAAGAATTGGTGCGGGACGCTCGTAATTGTAGCTACTCGCTCCGCTCACAGGCAATTATGGCGAAAACAAAAAAGAAAGAAAAAGTGAAAATTAAAAATCAGGTAAGGAAAATTGTAAAAAGAAACGGAAATATAGCAGTTTTTGATCCAAAAAAAATTACCAAAGCGGTAAGTAAGGCTTTAATGGCGACTAGAGAAGGCAATTTTCAAGATGCGCAAAGAGTCGGTGAAAAAGTCGTTCAGTTGCTCAATAAAAATTACAAAAAAGGTTCTATTCCGAAAATTGAAGAAATTCAAGATTTAGTGGAAAGAGTTTTAATAGTTTTAGATTTTGAAGAAACCGCCAAAGCTTATATTCTTTACCGCGAACAGCACCGGAAGATTCGAGAAACAGAAGAATCTTTAAAAGAGGCGGTTAGCCTGGTGGGTAA
>PEVT01000031.1:10216-24587 GCA_002780175.1 Candidatus Moranbacteria bacterium CG06_land_8_20_14_3_00_40_12
GCCTATTCTCTGCAAGGACTGAATAATTATGTTTCTTCCATCGTCAGCTCCAATTATTGGATGAACCGGGTTTATTCCAAAGATATCCGCGAAGCGCATGAAGGCGGAGATTTTCATATTCATGATTTGCAGCTGGTGGCCGCTTATTGCTGCGGCTGGGATCTGCAAGACCTTCTGCGCCGGGGATTTACCGGAGTAGCGGGAAAAGTCGCTTGCAAACCGGCTAGGCATTTCGGTTCGGCGCTCGGACAAATGGTTAATTTTATTTACACTCTGCAGGGCGAAGTAGCCGGCGCCCAAGCTTTTTCCAATTTTGACACGCTTTTAGCACCCTTTGTCCGCTCAGACAAGCTGATTTATGAAGAAGTAAAACAAGAAATCCAATCATTTGTTTTTAACATGAATGTGGCGACCCGGGTGGGCTTTCAAACTCCTTTTTCCAATATTACTTTGGATATCACTCCTCCTAAAAATCTGGCTAGCGAAGCTGTTATCATCGGCGGCGTTCCGCAAAAGGAAACTTATAAAGAATTTCAAGAGGAGATGAATATGATTAATCAAGCTTTCGCAGAGGTGATGACGGCCGGAGACGCCAATGGCCGGATTTTTACTTTTCCCATTCCCACTTACAACATCGGCAAAAATTTCGATTGGGACGATGAGCGCTTCAATTCGATCTGGGAAATGACGGCTAAATACGGCATTCCTTATTTTGCTAATTTCATCAATTCCGATATGGATCCGGACGATGCCAGATCCATGTGCTGCCGTTTGCGGCTGGATAACCGGGAACTATACAAAAGGGGCGGCGGTCTTTTTGGCGCCAATCCGTTAACAGGCTCTATCGGCGTCGTGACTATCAATATGCCGCGGCTGGGCTATCTGGCCAAAAACAAAAAAGAATTTTTTAAACGGCTGGATGTCTTGATGGATCTGGCTAAAGAAAGCCTGGAAACCAAAAGAAAATTAGTGGAAAATTTAACCGAAAAAGGTTTATATCCCTACACTAAATTTTACCTGAACGCCATAAAAATGCGCCGGGGCTATTATTGGGGAAATCATTTTTCCACCATCGGTCTGGTCGGAATGAATGAGGCGTTGCTTAATCTGCTGGGAGAAGATATCACCACCAAAATTGGACAAAAAACAGCGAAAGAAATTTTGGAACACATGCGGGAGAAAATAATCAACTACCAGAAAGAAACCGGCAACTTGTTTAATTTGGAAGCGACGCCGGCCGAAGGAACATCTTACCGTTTAGCAAGGATAGACCAGGAAAAATATCCCCGGATAATTTTTGCCAACGACAAAATAGTCAAGGAAAAAAGAGGCGAGCCTTACTATACCAATTCTTCCCAATTGCCGGTCAATCACACGGAGGATATTTTTGAAGCCCTGGAATTGCAAGACGATCTGCAAACCAAATATACCGGCGGAACGGTGCTGCACGGATTCTTGGGCGAAAGAATTTTGGACACGGAAACCACCAAAAAACTGGTCAGAAAAATTGCCGAAAATTATATCTTGCCTTATTTTACGCTCACCCCGACTTTTAGCGTTTGTCCGACACATGGCTATCTTTCCGGCGAACATTACACTTGTCCCAAATGCGTCGTGGAGCAAAAAACCGAAGTTTACTCCCGCGTCGTCGGCTATATCCGTCCGGTGGAACAGTGGAACAAAGGCAAACAGGCGGAATTCAATGAACGCCGGGAATTTGTCGTTAAAGAAAAGAAAAAATAAAACCAATTTTTAATAAATAAAAATTAAAACTGATAAAAAAATGGAAAAAATAATTTGTTATGACTGTAGCCGGGAATTGGAGCAGGATGAAAAATACATGCCTTACGCGGCGGTAGAGGGAAAAACTTTAGCCAAGTGTGAAGCGTGCCACCAGAAAGACCCGCTGCTGCGAAATTTCCAAAAAACCGAAGTTTATTCCCGCGTCGTTGGCTATATCCGTCCGGTGGAACAGTGGAACAAAGGTAAAAGAGAAGAATATAATGACCGTAAAGAATTTGTGGTAGCCGAAAAAGGCTGCTGCTAAAGTTTAAAAAAGATAGTCAGGGCAATATCTTTCTTCAAGGGGATGTTGCCCTGAATTTTTATAAGGAAAATTTTAAATTTTAAATCAATTTTAAATTATTTAATGCCTAAATTATTTAAAATTTATTCATTAGGTATTCATTTTAAATTTAAAATTAAAAATTTAAAATTATGCTGCTAGGTGGTTATCAAAAATTGACTCTGATTGATTATCCGGGGAAATTAGCCGCGACGGTTTTTACCGTCGGCTGCAGCTTCCGCTGTCCTTTTTGCCATAATCCGGAGTTAGTTGACCCGTCCTCAATCCTCCCCTTATCAAGGGGAGAAAGAAAAGGCGGAGTGGAAAAAGAATTTTTGGATTTTCTCAAAAAGCGCCAGGGGAAACTGGAGGGCGTTTGCATTACCGGCGGAGAGCCGACCATCCAGCCGGATTTAATTAAATTCATCCAAAAAATAAAGAAAATGGGGTTTCTGGTAAAATTGGATACGAACGGATCCCGGCCGGATGTTTTGAAAAAACTTTTCGATTTAAAGCTTGTGGATTTTGTGGCGATGGATATTAAAAATCAAATTAAATATTACGATAAAACCACGGGAACAAAAGTGGATAAGGACCGGATAAAACTAAGCGCGGATCTGATTAGAAATTCTCGCGTGCCTTACGAATTTCGAACCACGGTGGTGCCGGGAATCCATACGGAAGGGGATTTTGTCGTGATTGCTAAGTGGATCGGCGGAGCCCCAAGCTACTATTTGCAAGAATATCGGGAATTGAAAATTCTGGATCCGAAACTTAAACAGAAAACCAAAGGAAAAAAAATCGATCTGGAGAAAATTAGGGATAAAATAAAGAAAAATTTTGGGAAAGTCGGCATCAGAAAATAAATTTTTTATGCGTATCTATGTAAAAGTTGCTCCCCGTTCTGCTAAAAACGAGGTAATAAAAATCTCTGAAGGGGAATATAAAGCCAGGATCACCGCTTTGCCGGTTGACAATCGGGCCAATGAAATGCTGGTTGAATTAATAGCGGATCATTTCGGCGTAGCCAAAAGCAGCGTCAAAATATTAAGCGGGAAAACAGCTAAGATTAAATTGCTGGAAATAGGAAAAAGTGTCTAAATCCAAAATATTTTTAGGGCTATCTCTGGGTTTCATCGGCGGGGTGTTTTGGCGTTCGTTTAGTGATTTTAATTTTTTCTGGCAATACGGCCTGGCAATTCTGGCGGTGATTATTTTAGTGATTTTTTGGAAAAACTCCAAAGCGGCCGTGGTCGCTCTTTTTATTTCTTTTTTTATTCTCGGAGTCGGATTGACAGGAAATAAATTAAAAAAATTGGAAAATTTAAATTTAGTCGGAACGGAATTTAACGGCCGGGCGACTATAATCAGGGAGCCAGAGATTAAAGATCAATACCAAAATTTGAGAGTAGAAACTCCGGAAAAAAATAAATTTCTGATTAATGTTTACGGACACGCGCAGTATTTTTATGGCGATGAATTGAAGATAAAATGTATTTTGGAAATTCCTCAAAGCGAAAAATTTGATTATCAAATGTATCTGGCCAAAGACGGAATTTTTTATCTTTGCTCCAAGGCCAAGATAGAAATTACGGCTCGCGATCAGGGAAACAGGTTTTATGCCGCTCTGCTGAAAGTAAAAAACCGGCTACAAAAAAATATTGATAAAAACATTCCGGCTCCGCAGTCCGGGCTGTTATCCGGGCTGCTTTTGGGGGGAGACGATAAATTGTCAAAAGAAATGCAAGATAATTTTTCCCGGACCGGCATGACGCACATCGTGGCGGTATCGGGATACAATGTCACCATCATCGCGGAATATCTGATGCTCCTGGGAATCGGGCTGGGACTGTGGCGGAAACAGGCTTTTTGGTTCGCGCTGGCCGGCATTTTTTTGTTTGTTATATTAGTCGGATTTCCCGCTTCGGCGGCGCGGGCCGGCATTATGGGGTCGCTTTTACTTTGGGCGATGAAAAATGGCCGCCTGGCTAACGCGCGAAACGCGATTGTTTTTTCGGCCGGAGCGATGCTGCTGATCAATCCCATGCTTTTGCGTTATGATATCGGTTTTCAGCTTTCTTTTCTCGCGACACTGGGAATTGTCTATTTATATCCAATTTTAGAGAATTATTTAATCAAAAAAAACAGAGTTTTTGGTATTAGAGAAATAGTTTTTCTTACTATTTCGGCGCAGATATTTGTTTTGCCAATAATCTTACTTAACTTCGGAAAGCTTTCCTTGATTTCCTCTCTAGCCAATCTTTTAGTGTTGCCAATTATTCCGCTCACGATGTTTTTGGGATTTATGTTGATAGTTTTTCAGTTCATCTTTCCGCCACTGGGCACAGTTTTCGCCTGGCTGGTTTTTATGCCGCTTAAGTATGAAATGGAAATCATTAAATTTCTGGCTAGCTTTAAATTTTCTTCAGTTGAAATTGAAAACTTTTCTTGGATGGAAGTTGTAGCTTGGTATGCAATCCTATTTCTGATACTTTATAAGTTTAAAAAAACAAAAGATAAATTAACAAAAAGACTGGCATAATTTTGAAAAACAGCTTATCTGGCTTAAAATAAAAAGATGCTCCCAAAAAAAATAATTTATAGCGGAATTGCTATCCTTTTTATTTTTTCCATTATTTTGGGATGGAGGGTTTTTTCCAATTCCAGGGAGCTTAAAGTTTATTTTTTGGATGTGGGTCAGGGCGATGCTATTTTAATCGCGCAAGGATCCAATCAAATTTTAATTGACGGGGGGCCAAGCGAACAAGCGCTCATGGAAAAATTAGGCCAATTTATTCCTTTTTGGGATCGGAAAATTGAAGCGCTGATCGCCACTCACCCGGACAAGGATCATATCGCGGGGCTCCTGGCAGTCATGAAAAATTATCAAGTAGGAAGGATAATCAATTCGCGTGTTTCCAAAGAATCGGAAATTTTCCAGGAATTTGAAAACTTAGTCCAGCGGGAAAAAATTGCGGAAATAGAAGGCGAAGCCGGATTAAAAATCAATTGGCCAAACGGCGCCAGCTTGAAGATAGTGGAAGCTAAAATAACAAATGATGCCAATCAAGGAAGCGTCGTGGCGCGCTTGGATTGGGGAGAAAATTCTTTCTTATTCACGGGAGACATTACGGAGAATGAAGAAAAAGATTTAATTTTCGATTCTCCCGATTCGCTTCCAGCGGATTTTTTAAAAGTCGCCCATCACGGTTCCAAATACGCCACTTCCGCTGAATTTTTGGAAAGCGTCCAGCCCCAAGAAGCCATAATTTCCGCGGGAAAAAACAATCGCTACGGCCATCCGACGGCCGAAGTTTTGAGCCGGCTGGAAGAGAGAGGGATAACTGTTTTAAGAACCGATCGGGACGGGGATATTATTTATACTTGTCCGGAAATAAAAAGCGATTGTTTTCGGGAAAAGTAATTTTGAAATAACTAGACATATTTAAGCTCTTTTAAATTTTTTTGGAAAAGAATAACCGCCGCAGTCTTTGACTGGGCGGTTATAAAAAAGTTTCTCTCTTTGAATTAATCGCTTCTGGTAAAAAAAATCGAATAGGTGTCTGTTTTGAAAAGGGTTCCTTCGCCATCAACAACGAAAGCTTGAAACCAACAGACACTACAGGAAGATGGAATCGCAAATTCTCCGGCAGCTGGTCCAAATTCCAATGTTTTAAATCCAGCATCGGAAAATTGATTGCTGCAGGAAGCGGTGTAGCCATCGAACCTGGAACCATAGTAAGTTGTTCCTGGAGCGTAAAATCCGCTGGAACTAATCACGAAAACTTTGCGATCCACATCTACATATACATAGGGATGTCCCAGCGAATATAGCAGTGTTCCGTTGTCGTCAGCCAGAAATTTATCCCCATTTTCGACTACTATGTGCAATTTAGGATTGAGTTCGCCGGAGCTTGCATTTACTATATTTTCACCGTTACCGCAACTGTTCATTGATAATACTAAAAACATTAAAAGAACTTTTTTTATTTTTTTCATGGTATCCTCCTTTTGGTTTGTAAACTCTTTATTGAGTTTAACGATCTATTGAAGCATAAAAACAAACACCTGTCAAGAATTCAAAATTTTAGGAGGAATTTTATTAATAAATGTGAATTTGCCTTTTGAAATTTAAGAAGATGCTCTTTTGCCAATTAGAAAATTCTGTGCTAAGTTGGAGTTGGTTTAAAAGTATGTTTAGAAATAGCCTTTAGTTAAGAGGGCTTTTAATTAACATCATAAAAAACATGAAATACGAAAAAGAATTTCCGCTTTTTAAGACAAAAGTGGAAGGCGTAGAGAAAAAATTCAACCTGTCTGATCTGCAAGAAAGACAAGTTTATTTCCAGGCTAAAGCCGGAACAGAAATCGAAAAAATGAAGGATTATTTTGCCAAAGGCAATACTTTTATTGCTTACCTTTTGGGCAAAAAAAATGCCGGCAAGGGAACTTACACTAAATTATTAATGGAAATTTTTGGCAAAGACAAAATTGAACATATTTCCGTGGGGGATATTGTCAGAAGCGTCCATGAAAGCATGGAAGATGAAACTAAAAAGAAAGAACTGCTGGATTATTTAAACCAAAATTACCGCGGCTATATAACGCCGGAACAAGCGATCGACGCGCTCTTGGGCCGGGACACGAAAACCCTGCTTCCCAATGAATTTATTTTAGCTCTAGTTAAAAAAGAAATTGATAAAGCGGGCAAGAAAGCCATTTTTTTAGACGGCTTTCCCCGCAACTTGGATCAGGTTTCCTACTCTTTGTTTTTTAAACAATTGGTGGATTTTAGGGAAGATCCGGATATTTTTGTGGCGATTGATATTCCCGAATCAGTAATCGACGAGCGGATGAAAAACCGGGCCGTTTGTCCGATTTGCCATACGCCCAGAAATACCAAACTTTTTGCTACCAAAAAAGTCGGTTTTGACGAAGAAAAAAAAGAATTTTATTTGATGTGCGACAATCCGGCATGCCAGAACGCGCGTATGGGAGCCAAAGAGGGCGATAGTTTGGGGATTAGCTCAATCCGCGATCGATTGGAATTGGATGGTCAATTGATTGAAAAAATTTTTTCTCTGCACGGCATCAAAAAGATCCTACTGCGAAACGCAGTTCCCGTTGCCAAGGCCGGAGAATACGTCGATGATTATGAAATTACGCCGGAATATTATTATGAATTGGACGAGGCTGGTAAAGAAGTAAAAACTCTGGAGCGGCTGTTTGTGGTTAAAGACGATGAAGGAAAAGAGGTATACAGTTTATTGGCGCCTCCGGTGGCCATAGCGCTCATTAAGCAATTGGCGAAAGCTTTAGATTTGTAGATTGTTTTCCAAGAAATCAAAAAAACCGGCTAATATCTTTGGACCGGTTTTTTGTGTTAACCGGTTTTGTTTTAAACTTGCTTTTTCTTGATAATTTCATTACTGTTTTCTATAAGGAGGAGTCAAAAACTGGCTCTCGTTCGTTAAAAATTTAGCAATGTGGCTTAGTTGAAGATATATGGGAAATCATATTAAAAAATTATAGAAATGGAGGAAGAATGAAATGAAAAAGACCAAGATTCATCAGGCAACTGTATTAAGCTGTCGTAAGGAACGAAAGAGATCAGAAGTAATTTTACTTAAGTTGAAGCTGGATGAAGGTGACAATTTTACGGCTAAGACGGGACAATTTGTAATTCTGCCGCCAAGCAGTGAAACTTCAGTTATGCCACGGCCATTTACCATCGTAGATTTTAAAGGTTCCGAACTTTCCATCCTTTTTCGAATCGCGGGGAAAAATACTCGGGGTTATGCGCAACTGAAAAAAGGCGCGCGGATCGAAATTTTTGGACCACATGGAAAGGAAATTAAATTTCATCCCAAAAATCAAAGCTGTATTTTTATGGGCGGCGGGACTGGCGGAGTAAATTTAGTTATGCCGGTCAAAAAAGCTCTGGCGGAAGGCAAAAAAGTTTCAGTTACGCTGGGAGCAAAAAATAGGAATCAATTGGCCGGATTGAGTTTTTTCAACCGATTAGGAGTTAAGGTAAAAACCATAACCGAGATTGGTTTTGGCAGAACCGGTCTGATCACGGAACTGCTGGAAGAAGCATTGAAAGATGACGCAGGCGTTTCTGAAGTTATTGCCTGCGGACCAAAAGCCATGCTTTACGCGGTAGCCAATTTGTGTAAACAGTATAAAAACAAATGCCAGGTTACGGTTGAAGAGATGATGGCCTGCGGAATGGGAGCGTGCAAAGGTTGCGCGATCTTCGGTGGCAAAGAGGGAAAGAAAGTAAAGCATGTTTGTTCCGATGGTCCGACTTTTAACGCCAGATGGATTGCTTGGCCGAAATTTATACGGGCGCCATTAATTCAAGTGCGGGAAAATAAATCAGCCGGAAAAGAAGTTAAAGTGGATTTCACCTGCCGTTTGGGACCGCTGATTTTTAAGTATCCGATTCTGAATTGTTCCGGAACATTGGATATTGATGCTTGTTGTGATGGCAGTGCAGATATTCAAATGCTCGGCGCTTTAGTCACGAAGGGTCTTTCTCTTCGTGAACGAGCGGGCAATCCGATGCCCAGAGTTTGTGAAACGCCTGCCGGGATGCTCAATGCCATTGGGCTGGAATATGTCGGTCTTGAAAGATTTCTCGAGGAAGCTTTGCCCAGGTTTTTGAAATTCGGGATTCCCGTGATCGTCAATATTAACGGAGTCAACGTTGAAGAATATGCTGAACTTGCGCGGCAGTTAAATGATACGGGGATCGCGGCCATTGAAATAAACATTTCCTGCCCCAATGTTAAAGAAGGTGGGATGTTATTCGGCAAGAATCCAGGTATGGCAGCTAAAGTTGTTAATGCTGTCCGCCGGGCTACAAATTTGCCATTGATAGTCAAATTGACACCCAATGTTACGGACATTGGGGAGATTGCTAAAGCAGTGGAAGAAGCGGGAGCGGACATTGTTTCGCTCATTAACACTCTGGAAGCGGCGGCGATTGATATTTGGACCCGGAAACCCAGAATCGGGAATATCTTCGCGGGGTTATCCGGACCAGCCATCCGATCTGTCGCCATAGCGAAAATCATTCAAGTTTTCCGGGCCGTTAAAATTCCGATAATCGGAATGGGCGGAAATGAAAATGGCCACACGGCGGCGGAAATGATGATAGCCGGCGCTTCGGCTACGGCCTTTGGCACCTCAAGCTTTGCCCAAAAAGATATTCATACGAAGGCGATTAGGGAATTGGCCGAAGTAGCTCTTTTCCACGGCTTCATGGCTACCGAACAGTTGGTTGGTGTTATGATTGCGGAGCAGTGAGATAAAAAAGAAAGGAGAAACGAGCCCTGCCGGTCAATGACTGACGGGGCTCTTCTGTTTTTAGTAAGTATTGAAATATATATTTAGGTAAGTAATTTTCCAACATAATACAGAAGACGTTTAAGATTTATGAAAAAAAATAATTTTTTGACATTTCTTCTGAACCTGCTAGCTTAAGAGTAGTTTTTCAGGTCTTTGACAATAGAAATAAAACCCAAGGGGATTGAATTTGTAAATAAATTTGATGAAAGGAGACTCATTATGGCCAGTTTATTGCGCGTTTGCTGTCTGAATTGTTCACAATGTTGTCCGGCTCTCCAGCTAAATCGGGAAATGCTTCAAGAAATACGAAAAGAAAATGAAGAAATATACGAAGAATTAATAATGCTGAAAGCAATTGGCGTATTTTGCCAGCAGAGAAAAGCTTTAATTCTGATGGAATTGTTATAGTGAAAGAAAGTGTAATGTAATGACAAATAACCGAAAATAAGCGGAGAGAGGGAGGAGAAAAATATTGAGTCGGATAAAAAAATATTATCTTTGAGGATTTATGACTTAGGCGGGATTCTGTTTGACGAGAAGGGCTTTGAGTTCAATTTGCACAAAGAACATCCGGAAGCTCCCCTGAGTCCCAACTATGTAGACCTTCGCGGCGTATTCAGGAACCGTAAAATGAGAGTCATGATCGCCGGCCTAATGATGCCGGAAATCATGAAAATGAAACCGGATCGCTTAATTGATCTGCCGGAATCTGCCACTCCTTTAGTAACCACGCTTTCCGATATGACCGGAATCGAGATGATATCGTTGCGGTCGGAGGTTTTGAAAGGGGGAGCCAAGGATCATGGCACAAAAAAGATCATCAATGGTAATTTTAGGGAAGGGCAGACGGCTCTGCTGATAGACGACGTGGTGTCGAGTTTTGCCTTTACCAAATTCAAGGCGATTCCGATTCTGCGTTCTGTCGGCCTCGAGCTTCTGCCAACAGTATGTGTGGCTATTGATCGCGAGGAAGGAGGTAAAGAAAAACTCGCGCGGGAAGGCTTTGAATTAAAAAGCTTGCTGGGTCTTCACTCGGATGTAACCAAATATTGTATCGAAGCTGGTTTAGCATCCGAGAAGATTCTCCAGATGTCCCTGAAGTTTGCTGAAGCGGCAAAGAGATATGCGCTGGCCATTTGATTCGGAAAAAAGGAGACAAAAATTTCAACCCGGCCCGTTCGCCCACAAAGCGAATCGAGGCCGGTTTTTTTTATTTTAAATTACATAAAAATGCTAACTTTGATCACAGCAGCGCTAGTAATTTGTTATTTCCAACCGATATGCTATGATAACCAAACGATTGCACGCGTTTAATCAATTTAATTAAAAAATAAAATGGAAAATAATGCCAATCAGCCTATGTCGGAAAATCACGACGAAAAAATTCCGGAAACAGAAAAAAAATCCGGTAAATTCAATATGTATTTAACCGCGATTATCATCCTGTTGCTTTTGGGAGGTCTGGTTTTTTCTTATCAAAAAAAATCTGTTGCCAGGAAAGAAACGGCTATCAAGGAAAATACGGAAAAATTTATCAAGGAAAATTTAATCCTGCCCGGCACCGATTTTAAGATAACTGAATTTATCAAAGAAGGCGGTTTATACAAGCTGACGGCATCTGTTGGCGGTCAAAATATCACGGCTTATGTTTCCCAAGACGGGAAGAAATTTTTCCCTTCGGCAATTGATCTGGAAAAAAGCGCCGAAAACGCCGCCACCAATTCGAATCCGGCGTCCGCGGAAGCGGAAAAAAAGCAGGATATCCCCGCGGTGGAATTATTCGTCATGAGTTATTGTCCCTACGGAACCCAGATTGAAAAAGGAATTTTACCGGTTATCAATGCTTTGGGAAACAAAATTAAATTCAGCCTCAAATTCGTGGATTACGCCATGCACGGGAAAAAAGAAATTGATGAAAATTCTCGGCAATATTGCATCCAAAAAAACCAGCCCGCCAAATTGAACAATTATCTGACTTGTTTTTTGAAAAAAGGAGAAGGCACGGAACAGGCTTGCATGAAAACCGCCGGAGTCAACGCGGCGCAAATAACTGCTTGCGTGAACGCGACTGATAAGCAATTTAAACTGACTGAAAAATTCAATGACAAAAGCGCCTGGAGCAACGGAAATTATCCTCCGTTTGATGTGGACAAGGACGACACGGTTAAATACGGCGTGCAAGGATCGCCCGCCCTGGTGGTTAACGGCCAAACTTTAAGCGCCGGTCGCGACAGCGCCAGCTTGCTTAAAACTATTTGTTCAGGTTTTACCACAAAACCCCAGGAATGCGATCAGACGCTTTCCGCGGATGTTCCCGCGCCCGGTTTCGGCGAAGGAACGGCAATAAATGGTGCCAACACCGACGCTTGCCAATAAGCAATTTTTCTATTTTCCCAAGCGGGTATTTATTGGAAAACAAAAAAGCCTCTCAACTATCGGGGCTTTTTTTGATTCTATTATTTAGTCTTGGAAGCGGTTTTAATGCAACGGACGCAAATTTTTTTTCGAGTTCCGTTAATTTTTTTGGTTTGGAGATTGATTCCAAAAGTTCGGCGCGTGGCAATATTAGAATGGCTTCGCGAATTTCCGCTGCGGGGAGTTCTTCCGCAAACTTGGCAGACTTTAGTCATATATTCAAGATTTGATTTATTACAAAGATTAACTTATCATAGAAAAGTAAATTAATCAACCCCGCACTAACTTTGCACTGCGCTTGAGCGCAAACTATTATTAAACGATGTAAAATTATTATGGGAAAAATTCTTGCTTTTCTTCGTATCTTGCTAAAAGCGTAAAGTATTGAAAAGGTGCAAAGTTAGTGCGGGGTCAACTCCGCGCTATGTTAAGCGAAATTATTTTAATTATTTTTTACTTTCTAATCTTGATCTATTCCATTATCATCCATGAAATCGCCCATGGCTTTTCGGCGTTATGGTTGGGGGATAAAACGGCGAAATACGCCGGAAGGTTAACCCTGAATCCCATCAAGCACATTGATTTTTGGATGACTATCGCGGTTCCGCTTATGATGCTCATCGCCACTAACTGGAAGTTTGCTTTTGGCGGAGCCAAACCCGTCCCTTATAATCCTTATAACTTGAAAAATCAAAGATGGGGTTCGGCTTTGGTAGCGCTTTCCGGTCCGGGATCCAATTTATTGATCGCGACCTTTTTTGCCATATTGGCTAAAATAATCAGGTCACCATTGGCTCTTAAGGTTGATTTAATCAACAATACGCGGATAGCCGACTGGGAGGCGGTTTCTCTGGTGGTTTCCGGATCTTTAGGTTCGATTATTTTTGTCCTGTGCATCATGGCGGTTTATTGGAATGTTCTTTTGGCGATTTTTAATTTAATTCCCATTCCTCCGCTGGACGGCTCCAAATTGCTTTTTTCCGCCATTTCGATCCGCGTGGAAACCATGGCGTTTCTGGAACAGTTTGGTTTTGTCTTTTTAATTTTCTTTATTTTCTTTTTCCCCGGACCGTTAAGCGTGATTCTTAACTTTTTCTGGCTGCTCTTTTTCAATCTGGCGGTTTAAACTCCAGAATTCCGGAATTACGTAATTCGGTATGTAATAAAAAGTTATCCACAAGCAGGGTTTGGGAAATAGTGATATAATATCACTATAATCGCTAAAACAAATTTATGTCTAAGGAAATTGTGATAAATTCGCTCAACAAGGATTTTGAAAGTATCAAAAAGATTGATAATAACAGCATTGAATACTGGGAAGCCAGAGAATTAATGCCGCTTTTAGGGTATGACCAATGGCGTAATTTTGAGGCTGTAATGGAAAAGGCCAAAGAGGCCTGCAAAAACAGCGAGCAAGAGGTTAAATATCATTTTGTCGACGTCAGCAAAATGATAAAAATAGCTAAAAATACAGCCAAAGAAGCACTAAGAAATGTAAAAGACTATCATTTATCAAGATACGGTTGTTATTTGATAGCTCAAAATGGCGATCCCAGAAAACAAGAAATTGCCACTGCTCAGACTTATTTCGCAGTTCAGACCAGAAGACAGGAAATATCGCAACAATTGACCGAAAATCAAAAAAGATTATATATAAGGCAGGAAGTTAAAAAACACAATGTAAAATTATTTGAAACAGCCAAGCAAGCGGGTGTAAATAATTTCGGTAAATTTAATAATTACGGTTATTTGGGACTCTATGGTTTGGTGGCCGAAGACATTAAAAAGAAAAAAGCTATTGGTAAAGATGATATCTTAGACAGAGCCGGTTCAACTGAATTGGCTGCGAATTTATTTCGTATTACTCAAACAGACGATCAGATACAAACTAAAAATATTAAGGGCGAGGAAAAGGCCAATACCACTCATTTTACAGTTGGGCGGGAAATAAGAAACACTATCGAAAAAATTGGCGGGACAATGCCGGAAAATTTACCTCCGCAAAAGCATATAAAAGAAATAGAAAAAGAGGAGAAGAAGCAATTGAAAAGCGGAAAGAAAAAAGCTTTGCGCCAAGGGAAATTTAAACTTAAAAAATAGTAGCGGTTCGACCGCTACGAATAAAAAATCAGAAAACCGCCTTGCGGCGGTTATCGATCAAAATGGGGTAAGCCTGAAGCTTACATTTACTATACTAGCATGTTTTGGGAATATTTCAAGCCCCCTGTGGATAATTTTAAAAATTTGCTTTATTTGAGGGATTTTGCAGAATGGAGTTAATATTACATAATTCGGTATGTAATAAAATATGATTGAGGATTTAATGAAATAAAACTATGATTACAACAAAAATCGCATTGTTTAAAGGCAAAGAAATTAGAAAAGTCATTCATAATAATAAATGGTGGTTTTCGGTTGTGGATGTGGTTGCGGCATTGACTGATAGCGTTGATGCAGGGGCATATTGGCGGAAATTAAAACAACGATTATCAGAAGAAGGAAGTGAAGTCGTGACATTTTGTCACGAGTTGAAGT
>PEVT01000013.1:0-14246 GCA_002780175.1 Candidatus Moranbacteria bacterium CG06_land_8_20_14_3_00_40_12
CCCCCGTCCAATGTGGCCAGCGTGCCGTTGACGTTGGGTAAAATTAAAGTTTTGTCTGTGAGGGTAATATTTCCAGCGTCAAGAATGGCGTAGAAAACACCCCCGCTTCCCATAATTTTAAGTTCGCTGTTGGTATCGCCTAATTGTAAATCATAAGCTCCGGTAAAATTAGCATTTTCCGTAAGCGTTCCACCGAGCTTAAATTCTGTTCCAGAAAGTGTCAATCCGGAGCCGGCTGTATAAGAGCCTCCGCTTCCCGGATCTGTGTTGCAAACCAAGCCAGTGCCTGCCACATATACACACAGTTTTCCGTCAGTAAGAGTTCCTTCATTTAAAGAAAAATTATTACCAGTTAAATTAAGCAAAGTGCCGGAAGCGGTATAAGCATTGGTGGATGAATCAGCCCACTCCGGCAATCCTCCGGCGGAAACGGTTAGCACTTGCCCGTTTGTTCCAATGCCTAATCGAGAAAAAGCTGATCCGGAATTGAAATAAGTTAAATCGCCTTGAGTAAAAGAACCCAGCCCGGTTCCTCCATTGGCAATCGGCAAAATTCCCGTAACATCGGAAGTTAAATTAATTTGATCTAAGGTAATTTCTTCTCCGGAAGCCGAAAGATAATCATATCCTCCGGAAACTTGAATATCCGCTGTCGTTTCCAGTCGAGCGTCATCTGATAAAACCAATGTTTTGCCGGAAGTTCCCGTGGGCAATTGCGCGACATTCACTTTCCCATTTTTTCCCAAAATTAAAATATTGCCTTCTTGTGTTCCGGGAACGGCTCCGCGAACATTCAAAGCGTTTAAAGCCAAAGGCACCGCGCCCACTCTTTTGCGGGGAACCATTTCACTGTCAACTCCCATCCGAATACCGAGATAATAAATATTTTGCGAAAAATTTAAACTGGCCGGTAAAGCATTGACCCGGCCCAAGTAAGCGTTGAGAAATCCGCCGTTTAAAGTTACCGTTTGCGTTTCCTGCCAGACAGTGGCGTCCGTTTCGGAAGGATAAGCATCCACAATTTCCCGATCTAAAAGATAAAGCGCGAAGCGAATTTCATAATCGCCATTGGGAATTATTTTATTTTGATTGTTGACCAAATAAGCGGAAACATTAATTTCGTTAACGGTTTGCGCTTCCAAATTCGCGTAAGAAAAAATTCCTCCCAGCGCGACAGAGATCGCGATGGCAACCAGACTGATTTGAATTTTTCTTTTGGTTATTTTCATATGGTCTATTTTTGCAAAAACTATTCTTTCATAGCCCAACCGAAAGTTTCATTAATAGCTTTGATAATCAAATCAAAAACGGAAATTACTTTGGAACCGGTATAAACGGAAAACTTATCCGATAAAATCATCCGGTCCCATTTGTCCCGCGCCTTGACTTCAAAAGTGTAAGTAGCTCCCAAATCCAACTTGGCCAGCGCTACTCCGTGATTAAAACCGAAATACTCTTCCTGCATGGTTTTTTTTATTTGACTGTCGATTCGTCCATAAGTCATTTCGGAAACGGCCAATTTATTTGTTCTCCAAGTAATTAAAGATTGCGCTTCCGTTCCATCTTTATTTATAAAAGTTTTGGTTTTCATATCGGAAATTTCCAGCGGCAGATTTTCTCCGTCAGCGGATGCCAGCAAAACTCCGCCGAAACTTATTTCTTTCATCCGAAAATTTTCACTGGCGGCGATGGAATCTCCGGCGTTGTCCGTTTCTTCTCCCTTGACTTTTCCAACTTGAGCTACTTTTATTTTTCCCGGCTCATCGGAAAAAAGAAAAGAGTCTTCCGAAATTTCCACCGGAATTTTTTCACCGATAAATCCATAATTATTCCAAAGATAATGAACGACAGGCGCTCCGAAAAAAAAGAATAATCCAATCAAAATTAAAAAAGAAAATTTAGTGATTACACTCAACCACAAAAATTTATCTTTTTTATAAGTTGTTTCCGTTTCCGCGTAAATCTCTACGGGGTTTGAGCAAAAACTTTTTTCCGCCACTGGAAAATTTTTATCAGCCGATTCCTTTTTTATTTTCTCAACCGGAGCGCGAAATTTCTTTTCAAAAAATTTTTTACTCTGCTTCTTATTCTGCTTTGATGATTTTCTTTTATGGGCGTTGCGGAAATCTGAAGCTAAAAAATCAGCCAGCCAGTCTTCCGTGGTATTCCAATTGCGGCCAATTTTTTGGCCCTTTAAAATTTTCTTCCGGCAAAGCAAATTTAAATGCTCCGCGGTATAATCGGAGATTTTAGCGGCTTGAGAAAGAGTGATAAAAACTGGTAGTTGAGAGCTTTCTTTTTTTTCTATTTTTTCCTCCATTTTGATCAAATTGATTTGTTTTTATTTTACTTTAAGCAAAGGCTTCCTTTACTTGTTATTATAAGATTTTTTGAAACTTAATTCAAGCCCATTGGCTTTATATTTGATATCAAATACTCTATCAAATATAGGCTTTAAATAAAACAAAAAAGTGGATAATTTTTTAAGTTATCCACAGGCGCATCTTTAATATTCAATTAAATAAAAAATTATTGTAGTTTTTTAATTTTTCTATCTAAAAAAAATTGCTAACCCGCTGCCGGTCATTTGTTTTTTTTAAATTCTAAAACATAAAAATTCAATAGCATTATTTAAAGTTTTTTCTCCTAAAAATGTCGTTTAAGCAAGTTTCGAACATTTAGGACGAATCGCAATCCGTCTGCCAGCAGGTAGAGATCTAAACTTTGATAAATTTTAATTGGATATCCTTTCTCTGGCAGGTAGATTAAGATAATATTTTCCTTTTTTGTCTTATAATTCATAATTCATTACTCCTAATTTTTAATTCGTTATACTATATTTGATATCAAATATTTTGTTAAGTATTACCTTTAAATAAAACAAAAAAGTGGATATTTTTTAAGTTATCCACAGGGTATTTGCTTAATAATTATTAAAAATAGTTATTCTATTTTTTTTATCGGACGAAAACTCAAACGATGGATAGCTGATGGCCCGTATTTTTCCAAATTTTGCAGATGATTTTTGGTTCCATAACCTTTATGTTTATCAAAACCGTAGCAAGGATATTTCCGGTGCATTTTCAGCATCCAGCGGTCCCGGGTTACTTTGGCAATAATTGACGCCGCCGCGATAGAAAAAATTTTATCGTCCCCTTTAACAATCGCCTGCTGTTTTATTTTTAGATTAGGTATAGTCTTATTTCCATCGACAAGCGCTATATATTTAGTATTTGGTATTTGGTATTTGGTATTTTTTTTATTATTGAAATTTGGAATTTTATTGGAAATTGGAAACCTGCCTGCTGGTAGGCAAGGTTGGGATTTGGAAATTCCTCTCATCAGAGAGGCTATCGCTTTCCTCATCGCCCAAAAAGTCGCTTGCAAAATATTAATCCGATCAATGGTTTTATGATCGCAACTTCCCACGCCGACATAAAAATTTTTCTGAATCAAATCAACCGCTGACTCGCGTTGCTTAGCAGATAGTTTCTTGGAATCTTTTATTAAATCCCAATTTTTGTCATTTGATATTTTTTTATTTGGATTTGATTCGAAATTTGAAATTCGAAATTCGAAATTCCGCAGCAGTACCGCTGCTGCGATAACTGGTCCGGCCAACGGTCCTCTCCCCGCTTCATCCACGCCAATGATTATTTGGTAGCCCTGCTTGCCTAATTTTTTTTCCAGGTTGAGATTCATAAATGCAGTATACATCTCGTTGCAATTATTGTCATTCCTATTATGATTTTTTGTCATTGCCTGCCTGCCGGCAGGCAGGCGAGGAAGTCCCAAGGCTTTGGGACGACCGTGGCAATCTAATTTTAAAATTTATTACCTGCCTGCCGGCAGGCAGGAATTGCTTTGTGGAGTTTATCCGCCTTCGGCGGGCTCGCAAAAACAAATGGAAGTTGTCTTCACAATTTCCAGTTTTTTTCAAACTATGCTATAGTTTATTCGTAGATTCGGATTTAATTCGTATATTCGAATCGGTAGAATTTCGCCTTGCAAAACCCAGTGAGCGATCCGGGAAATGAAGGCCAAAATTACATGAGATACATTCCCCTATTTGTAAATATCCAGCCCCTATATTTTATATAGTGGTTTTTTTATTTAATTTTAAATTACAAATTTTAAATTTTAATTGAAATATAAATTACTAAATTTTAAAAATTTAAACATTAAAAATTGATTTAAAATTTAAAACTTAAAATTTAAAATTCCCTATTCTATGAAGTTCACTCATTTACATGTCCATACCCATTACAGCCTCCTTGACGGTCTGGCCAAAATCGACGATTTGCTGGATCGCGCCCAGGAACTCGGCATGGAATCGCTGGCGATTACGGATCACGGCGTTCTCTATGGCGGCATTGAATTTTTTATGAAAGCCAAAAAAAGAGGGATCAAGCCCATTATCGGTTGCGAAATGTATGTGGCGCCTAACGGTTTAACCAGCAAGAATTCTGACAGCTTGGATCGTAAGAGACACCACTTGATTCTCCTGGCTAAAAATCAAATCGGTTATAAAAATTTAATGCGCCTGATTTCCATCGCTCATCTGGAGGGCTTTTATTACAAACCCCGCATCGATCGTCCGACGCTTAAAAAATACGCCGAAGGCTTGATTGGTTTAAGTGGCTGCGCTGAAGGAGAAATACCCTCCGCCGCCATTTCCGGCGATTTGGCTAAAGCTGAAGAATTAACCCTGGAATACAAAAATATTTTTTCTCCGGGAGATTTTTACTTGGAAATTCAACATCATCCCAACTTTCCCAATCAAGCCATTGCCAATAAAACCCTCGCTCGAATCGCTCAAAAACTGGAGCTTCCGCTTGTCGCCACCAATGATGTTCATTATGTTCACAAGGAGGACGCGGCTATCCAGGATATTTTGCTCTGCATTCAAACCAATAAAAAAGTTCAGGAAAAAGACCGGATGAATCTGATGGATTTTGAACTTTATCTTAAAAGTCCGCGAGAAATGGCCAGTTATTTTCCGGATTTTCCGGAAGCCATCGTTAACACTCAAGAAATTGCCGCCAAATGCGATTTGGAAATTAAATTAGGCGAAACGCAACTGCCTCATTTCGAAGTTCCCGGAGGCTTTACCGACAAAAGCTACCTCCGCCATCTTTCCGAAGTCGGACTTCGTAAGAAATTTGGTGAAAATCCTGATCCCAAATATCTGGAGCGGATGGAATATGAACTAAGCGTGGTGGAAAAAACCGGATTCGCCTCTTACTTTTTAATCGTTCAGGATTTTGTCAATTGGGCAAAAAATCAGGGAATTGTCGTCGGGCCGGGACGGGGCAGCGCGGCTGGCAGTTTTGTTTCTTATCTTATCGGCATCACCAATATCGATCCGATCAAACACGATCTTCTTTTTGAAAGATTTCTTAATCCGGAAAGAATTTCCATGCCGGATATAGATATGGATTTTGCCGATGATCGCCGCGATGAAGTTTTGGATTATGTCCGAAAAAAATACGGCAACGATCATGTGGCCCAGATTATCACTTTTGGAACGATGGCCGCGCGAGCCGCCATTCGCGATACCGGCAGAGCTTTGGGACTTCCTTACGATTTTTGCGACAAAACCGCCAAGGCCATTCCGCTGTTTTCCTCCATTGAAGAGGCTCTGAAAGAAACTAAGGATTTTAAGGATTTATACGCTGGCAGCCCCGATGCCAAGAAATTAATTGATAGCGCCAAAAGATTGGAAGGCGTGGCGCGCCACGCTTCCATGCACGCTTGCGGAGTAGTCATCACCAAGGAACCGGTGACTGAATATACGCCGCTCCAAAGAATCATCGGGAAAAGCGAGGGAACAGTTACTCAATATTCTTCTTCCACTCAATCCAGTTTCGTGGAAAAAATCGGATTGCTTAAAATGGATTTTCTGGGACTCAAAAACCTGACTATCATTCAAAATACTTTGCGGATTGTCCGAAAAATAAAAAACTTGGAAATCAATATTGATGATATCCCTTTGGACGATCAAAAAACTTACCGGCTGTTGCAAAAAGCGGAAACCACCGGCGTTTTCCAATTGGAAAGTTCCGGCATGAAAAGATATCTCAAACAGCTTAAGCCCGGCGTTTTTGAAGATATTATCGCCATGGTGGCTCTTTACCGGCCGGGACCAATGGATTGGATCCCGGATTTCATTTCCCGCAAACACGGGCAAAAAACCATCCAATATCTGCATCCCAAACTGAAACCCATCCTGGAAAAAACCTACGGCGTGGCTGTTTATCAGGAGCAAATTATGCAGATTGCCCGGGATTTGGCCGGATTTTCATTAGGTGAAGCCGATGTCCTGCGCAAAGCTATGGGCAAAAAAATCTTTGTCCTGATTCAGGAGCAAAAACAAAAATTCATTGATGGCTGCGTTCGGCAAGGGATTGACCGCCAGGTGGGAGAAAAAATATTCGCTTTTATCGAGCCCTTCGCCGGTTATGGCTTCAATCGTTCGCACGCCGCCTGCTACGCCCTGATCGGTTATCAAACGGCATATCTTAAAGCGCGTTTCCCCGCCGCTTTTATGGCCGCGTTGCTCACTTCCGATCAAGATAATATCGACCGCGTAGCCATTGAAGTTTCCGAATGCCGGGAAATGGGTTTGGAAATTTTGCCGCCTCATGTTAATGAAAGTTTCGAAGAATTTGCCGTCATCACAGATACGGAGAACAAAAAAGAACCTGCCCGCAATGCTACGCTTCTAAAGAAAATTATAGATTCTGAAAGTAATGATAAAAAAATAAAAGAAAGCGCCAACATTATGCCGCATAGCGTTGCCGGCGAAAGAATCCGTTTTGGATTGAACGCCATCAAAAATGTCGGCCATACCGTCGCCCATGAAATTGTTGAAGAAAGAAAGCGCAATGGAAAATACAAGAACCTGACTGATTTCATTGAAAGGGTGGAAACTAAAGATTTGAATAAAAAATCGCTGGAAGCTCTGGCTAAAGTCGGCGCTCTCGAAGGCCTGGGAGAAAGAAACCAAATTATTTCTTCCATGGAAAATATTTTGAGTTATTCGAAAAATTTTCAAGAATTGAAAAAATCCAAACAAACCAGCCTCTTTGGAGAAGCTCAAAATTTCCTGCCGGAAATTACTTTGTCTCAATCAGAACCGGCCGGCCAGAAACAGCGCTTAAGTTGGGAAAAAGAATTGCTCGGCCTTTATATCAGCGACCATCCCACCAGGGAATATCAGGAATATTTCCGCAAATTGGCCGTTCCCCTGCGGGAGATTGACGCTTCCGTCATCGGCCGGTCAGTCAATATCGGCGGGGTTATTTCCAGCATTCATAAAATTTACCTGAAAAATCAAAAAACCATGCTGTTTGTCATGGTGGAAGATATGGTCGCTAAGATGGAAATTCTTGTTTTTCCCAAGCTTTTGGAAGCCACTGCCGGTTTTTGGGAAGAAGACAAAATAATTTTAGCCAGTGGAAAAATTTCCGACAAAGACGGCGAATTTAAGCTTCTTTGCGACAGCGTTAAAGCTGTTACGCCGGAAGAATTGGATAAATTCCAAAGAATTGAAATTATCCGGAAAAAAAATGGCTGTTCGGATAATTCTCATCCCGTATCAGCCCTTACGCTTTTTTTGCCTCAAGGCGTCACCAAAGAAACTTTGAAAAACCTTTCGCAATTTTTTGATCGCTGCGCCAAAGGCGAAACCAAGGTTTATCTGGAAATTGCCCGCTCCAAGATGGAAACGCCTTACCGCCTGAAATATTCCGCTGAATTACCGGCTCTGATCCAAAAAATCATCCCGGAAAGCCGGATAAAAATAACTTAAAAAAATTGTCATTGCGAGGAGCATAGCGACGCGGCAATCTAATTTTTAAACTTATTACCTGCCTGCCGGCAGGCAGGTAAATTACTAAATTTTAAAAATTAAAACATTTAAAATTGATTTAAAACTTAAAATTTAAAATTACATATTTTTAGTCCTTCTTGTCTTCCTTCTCATACGCTTTATCTATCGCTTCTTCCCAGCGAATCGCCATCGGATCATCGGGATTGGGAGCGTAATTCCCCAGCGGATTGTCTTTATTGACATAAAAAAGAATGCCATGCTTGTTTACCGGCGCTTTTTTCTCCACCACATTATCCTTGCCTTTCTTTTTCTCGCTCACCCGCTTGCCTTTTTTCTCATCAAAATAGATTGTTTTCGTTTCAAAATTTCCGGTAATCATCGGCTTACTCGATTTGACTTTTTCATATTCGATGAATTTTTCTTCCGGATAGCGGGAAATTATCGCTTCCATAAATTTGTGCCACAAGGATCCGGCTACCACTGATCCGTCCGCTCCCGCTTGCATAGGCTGGTTGTCATTATTTCCGACCCAGACTCCCACGGCGATTCTCGGCGTGTAGCCGACCGTCCAGGCATCGCGAAAATTTTGAGTGGTTCCGGTTTTTCCGGCGATTGTCCGGTTTTTGAAAAAGAAAGCGTTCTGCGAGCCAAAAACCGGGGCGCGCGCGCTATTATCCGAAAGTATGGAATTTATTTTTCTCGCCACTTGCGCGTCCACTACCTGCTCGTCTTTTTTGGCAAGATTGACAATCTCCTGTCCCGTATGATCGATTATTCTGGCAATAGCCGTAGCCGGATTTCTTTTGCCATCATTGGCAAAAACAGAAAAAGCCGCTGTTTCTTCGAGCAAAGTCATATCTCCTCCGCCCAAAGCCAAAGAAAGGCCGTAAGCGCTTCTTCTGGTTAAGGAAGTTATTCCCAGTCTTTCAGCTAAATCAATAGTTTCATCAATTCCGGCCAAATAGAGAGTTTTAACCGCCGGAATATTGAGCGACATCGCCAAAGTATTGCGCATGGGCAAAGGACCGTTAAAATTCAAATTATAATTATTCGGAATATAATCCTTGCCCGTTCCGTCCGGCCCGAAATTGGTTTCCACGTCAATCATGATAGTTTCCGGCTGATAGCCTTTTTCAAAAGCTTTGGCGTAAACAACCGGCTTGAAGGAGGATCCCGGCTGGCGAATTTGGATAGCCACATTCACCTCTCCGTCTATTTTTTCATCAAAATAATCCCGGCTGCCCACCATGGCCAAAATTTCTCCGGACTGGGGATTGATGGCCACCAGCGCGCCGTTTTCCGCCCGATACCTTTTTTCATTGGCTAAAATGTAATCTTTGACTGTCGCTTCGGCCGTTTTTTGCATATCGTAATCCAATGTGGTATAAATTTTCAATCCTCCTTCTTCCAAAATTTCCCGGGGATAAGTTTTTTCCAGCTGGTCTTTAACGAAAAAAACCAGATGCGGAGCTTCAATTTTTTCCCGCAAAGGAATAATTTTGGCCAAGGTGTCGACGGCCAGCGCTTCGGCTACCAGTTTTTTATCTTCATTGGCGACTTTGTCTTTCAAATTTTCCAAAATCATCTTTTGGCGCGTTATCAAAAGATCCTTGTTATTGCCATAAGGAGAATAAGTATTCGTCGCTTTGGGAAGAGACGCCAGCAATGCCGCTTCATCCAAGCTTAAATCAGCCGCGTTTTTGCCGAAAAAAATAAAAGCCGCGGCTTGAATTCCATAGGCGTTGGAGCCGTAAGGAATTTCGTTTAAATAAAAATCCAAAATTTCATCTTTGCCGTAACGGGCTTCGATTTTCAACGCTAAAACTATTTCTTTGATTTTTCTTTCCCAGCTTTTTTCCCGCGTCAAAAAAGCGTTGCGCGCCAGCTGCTGGGTGATAGTGGAGGCGCCCTGGGATAATCCGCTATTTCTTAAATTAACCGCGGCCGAACGAATTATGGCCGACAGACTGATGCCATGATGCTCGTAAAAAGAATTGTCCTCGGCGATAATCGTCGCCAAGCGCATCAAATCGGGAATTTCTTCGTGCGTCACAACTTTCCGGTTTTCTTCTCCGTGAATTTCATATAATTTATGCTCCCCTGTCCGGTCGTAAATAATGCTGGTTTGCGCCACTTGGCGGTGAACCAATTCCGCTTTGGGCGTGATCCAAAAAAGATAGACCGCGGCCGCGCCCAAGAGCAAAAACATCAATCCTGAAAAATAAAAAAAAACTCTGCTTATTATTTTCGGCAGTTTGCGTAAAAAAATTCTTTTCCCCCTATCCGCCCCGGAAGGCTTGCCCGCCGCCATGGCGGGTTTGTTAACTAAATTTTTTTTATCCGTTGTATTTTTTGCGCGAGAAAAAACGCCAAAGGGTCCCTTTTTAAAATTCATTTTTGCTTTTGATGATAATTACGCTCAAGCCTGAAAACAACCTCTTATTTTACTCTTGCTAAGATTGCTTGTCAATAAGCTAAATTGTTAGATATTAGAGCGTTGCTTGCATTTTTATCAATTTCCATAAACATTGTCATCCTGAACATTAGCGAAGGATCCCGAACCTCAACATGTTTTATCCCTATATTACGAGATTCTTCACGACGCTTTCAGGCTAACGCCTTCAAGCTGTTCAGAATGACAGTTGCAAATTAAGCTAAAACTATAAATAACGCTGATAGTTCTTACAATTAAATCTATAAGTTGCGAGTTAGCCTAAAGTTCAATATTGGCATCCGACATTTCATTTTCGTCAAAATCATCGGAACTGACGGAATTATTCTGATCATCCAGTTTTTTCAATTCATAGCCGAAATCTAAAGCGGCTTCGTCCGCCGGCTGGGCGGCTTCTTCTTCGACTTGAGCTTGGGAGGCCGTTTCATCTTCTTTCGTGTCCGCTGTCTCTGTTTTCGACTTTAAAGATCCGCCCGGCATTATCGAATTATTGCCATAAAAATTTTCCGAAGAATCGGTTCGGAAAAAATAAAACATTGCTATCCCCGCGATTACGGCCGCGGCTAAAACAATCAGCGCGCCCGTCGCGGTGGAAATGTTTTTCGGCGCGGCGGCTGCCATTGGTTGATTGGCGGGAGGATTATTCACTTTTTTTGGTTCTTCCATATTGTTAAGTAAAAATTTTATTAATTATTAAAACCACTGAAGAATATAAATTTTCGAGAAATTCTTGTTTGAGAACCCGAATTTTCTCCAAAAATTTTCCAAAGCTGCCGTCGAAGGTGGGAAAATTTTTGGCCAGAAAATTCAGGATTCGAGTTAATTTTGAGAAAATTTATATTCTTCAGCAACTTAAATTACTGGCTCGGCGTCTGTTTTTTAATCGCCCAGATGTCCAGTCGGATGGTATTTTTGTAATAATTCCGGATTTCCACGCTGTCTTGCCTGACTTTTTTGATTAAATCGCGCGTGGCTTTTATTTCATTTTTATTTTCCACGCTGGTGTGGTTTTCACACATATAATTTTTCGCTTCTTTCATCTTTTCGTAAGCTGCCGCGAAATCAGTCTCAAACTGGTTGATTTTTTCCTCCAAAACCGCGATGTCTTCGTCTAACTCCGTTGTGTCGTAACCTTTGGCTGAAAGTTTGTCGGAAAGCTTTTCCAGGCGGTTTTGCAAGTTGTTGTAAGCTTCCATGTGCTTAGTCTTGCGTTCTTCAAATTTAGCCTTCCTTTCCTCGATTTTTCCTTGTCTTTTTTCGCAAATAATTTTTTTCATCGTTTCCATCACGGCCGGATTCAGCTTATTGATTTGCGGATCAATCAAAGGACCGGCCAGGGAAATTTCCGCTACCGCTAAAAAGAAGACTATGGCTGCCGCCCCCATTATGATTTTTTTTCTCATATTTATCTTTTATTAAAAATTATCTTTACTAAAAACTAATCCCTAAAAGCTATAAGCTAACAGCTAAAAGCTAAAAGCTATAAGCTAACAGCTAAAAGCTAATCTCTACCACGGCGTTACTTCCCGATAACCTTCGTTAAGGCAAGGCTGGCTGTTGCAGGATTGAGTTTCGGTTCGGGAAGGGCAAAAACAACTTTTAGTCTGGATGCCGCCTCCGCAATCTTTGCTGCAAGATCCCCAGCTACTGCAAGTATTGGGCATAGTTCCGGCACAATTGCCTCCGCAGCCATCGGAACAAGTGTCGCCGACGCAAGTGCTGGAAGCGCAAGAACAATTAGAAACGCAAATCGTAACACTATCCGGTGTGGAAGTTCCGTAGGAATTGACGCAAGTGAGGGTGTAAGTGGTCGTCGCGGTTAAATTACCGGATGATACACCGGGGTTGTTGATTTCGGTCCAACCGGAAGGAGTGACAGAGCAAGAATCCGCGTTGGTGGAAGTCCAGGAAATAACGGCGGCGGTATCGTAGTCAATGGGAATCGGGTTGTCGGAACCGTTGGCCTTGATGTCGACAACAGGGCCGGGAGGAACGCAAGATCGAGATAAAGCCACATGAGAACAACTGGAACCTGCCACGGTTGACCAAGTTACGCTCGTGGCCACCTGCGTTCCGGTACAGGTTGACCAGGAATTAACCGCGCTGATGTAGTGGCAATAAGGAGCGGAAGAAGTATAGGTGGTAGTCCTCCAATAATTCGGAGGAGGTGGAGCATAATTGGCGCAATATTCACCCGCCGCGGTTGCGCCAGTGCAAGAGTCAACGCAAAAACCGTGAGTGCTTCTGTAGGCGCAACCACAGGCTTCACAATTAGCACAATCCTTATAATAATCCACGCCATGGGGGCCATCGCAAACACAATGGTAATAACAACTCCAGGTGCAATACACCGAACTGGTCCACGATGTTGTCTCCCATGTCACATAAGGACTGGGATAGGTTTGCGCTTTAACCGGATTTAATCCCCAAAAACTGAAAATCAAACCAATGATTACTAGCCAAAGAAATTTTATTGTTTTGAATCTGGTTTTTTTCATTTTTTTATTTATTTTTCAAAGTTATTTATTATCAATAAATTCCTTCTCGGCCTCATCGCCCAGCTTTTTGTATCTCATTTCATTGTCTTTATCTTTCAGATAGCTATAAATGTTGGCGAGATTGTAATAGAGCCGCTTTTTGACGCCGGCTTTTTGGGAGAAAAGCAAGGAAACATCCTGACCGATAACTTCCAGTCCTTTCTGGGCGGCAGCTATGGCTTCCTGGGTTTGGCCTTGTTGATAAAGAGCGTAAGAAAGCGCGTCATAAGCAGTGGTTTTTAAAGGATCGATTTTCAAAGCTTCTTGGGCGTTTTGTTCCGCCAGGGCGTAGTCCTTTTTGTATAAATACAGCTGGGCGAAAGAAACGAAAATATTAGGATCTTTAGGAGCGTAAGTTTTAGCCGAAAGCAAACTGCTTTCGGCTTCAGCTAAACGTTTTTGGTTTATGTATAAATTAGCCATCACCTGGTGGGCGTTAACCTTGGCGGCTGAAGCGGCGGTTTTTGAATTAACCACGATCTGGCAATTTTGCAACGCTTCTTTTTCCAAATCGCTGCGGGTGGAAGCTAAAACGCAGAGGTTGGCGTAAATGTCTGGATATTCTTTTTTACTATCAAGCTTGGCGGCCTGGCGGAAATCTTCCAGCGCTTCATTGAGCGCGCCCATCAACCGGTAGGTGTGGCCGCGACCAAGATAGGAAAGGATGTAATTTTTATCTAATTCCAATGACTTATTGTAACTGGCCAAGGCTTTTTCGTAATCCGGCTTGGTTTCGTAGATATAGCCTTCGGTCCGGTAGATTTCCGGATCGTTGCTTTTTATGGTTTTGGCTTTCTCCACTAAAGACAAGGCTTTGTCTACATATTGGCTCTCGTTGTGTTCCATCATCCCCTTTTCGGCGTAGCTTAAAGCTAAAGACAAAAGATAGGCCGTATTATTCGGCTCTTGAACGACTAAATTTTCAAATAATTCAATGGATTTATCGTAATTGTTGTTTTGGCTGTAAATTTGGGCTAGATATTGCGGATCTTTGGCTTGGATGTAATCGATGCCGCTCTGGACTATATTTAAACAGGCTTTTTGCCTTTCCTCATCTAAAATCTGCCGGCATAATTCCGTGTCATATTGCACCAGAGCCTGATTGAAAGATTTTGTTTCCATCGTCACTTTTTTGCAAACAGCTTTGCGTTCTTCGTTTTTTACGCAATCGCAAAAAAAGATATCAGTTTCTTCCACCGCGGCGTCGAAAGCCGCTTCGTCGTCTTGAAAGTTGCACTCCTGCTTGGGCAAAACTAACTCTTCCTGCTGAATTGCTTCCTGTTTTTCCGCTTTTTTCAAATCAAAATTCTTTTTGAGATAATAGCCGGAGATAAAAATAACGGAGAGCGCGGCGAAAACCACCAAAAACCACAGCCGGATATTTTTTTTATTAGTTCCCGGATTAAAAACCGGATTGGGATTG
>PEVT01000013.1:14286-25884 GCA_002780175.1 Candidatus Moranbacteria bacterium CG06_land_8_20_14_3_00_40_12
TATTTTTGTTTGTTATTTTTATCTTTTATTAAAAAATTATTTAACCGCGTAATTAATCCCGATCTCAATGGTAATTTCCTGGGTTCCAGACGGAAGCTGGGGGTTCGCGGCAGTTTTGGATCCGCCCATCCCTCCGATTCCGCCGGCTTCGTAGTTAGCCATCGGGACATCCGGCGATTGGATATTGTTTTCATACCAGCCCAAGATTTTCCCCGCCTTGGCTCCGGAAGCTTTAAACAGCGCCGGCGCCTTGTTTTTAGCGTCGGCAATCGCCTTCAGCCGCGCTTCCTGTTTTAAACTATCCAAGTCTGAAGGCTTAAATTCCACTCCCAAAATTTGATTGGCTCCCGCCCCGGAAGCCGCCGCGATTACCCGGCTCGTCTTATCTTTATCCTCTTGTATATTTTTGACTTTGATAATTAAATTTTGATTGGCGTTATAACCCGAAACGGAAGACACCCCGTCTTTATAATCATATTGCGGAGACAAATTATAATTCCCTGTTTTTATGTCCGTTTCGCTAATTCCCAAAGTTTTTTCCGCTTCCATGATCCGGGTAATTTTATCATTAAGCTGTCTTAAAGCTCCTTCGGCTGACCAAACTTTATCTACTTGGACTCCCAAAGTCACGATCGCTTCGTCCGGCTGATATTCCACTTTGCCTTGGCCGTAAACCGTCACTTGATTTTGCGGCGGATTGACCAAACGTTCGCGGACTAAAGAAATAATAATAATCGCCGCTAAAAGCACGACGCTTAAAACCAGCAGAATGAATTTTGGCTCCTTCCAATCAAGTTCGCAACATTTTTCTTCTGAACTTAAGGATGGTTCTTCCATGCGATTGCCTTAGAATTTATGTCTATATTATACAACAAAAATCAAAAAAATAGAAGAAAGATATGCGCACAAAAACCCGCTTTGTCAAATATCTAATCCCGCGCTAACTTTTTACCAGCTGACTGGATTATGTTTCGCGTTTATTTATGTAAAGTTAGCGCGAATTTGACATTTTATCCTGATTTTATATAATAAAGCTACTGAAATGTTAAAGCGGCTTCACCAACCGCCTAGTTTCCGCAAGCTACTGGCGTTATAAGTGCGAAAAGTGGTCCGATGCTTATCGGACAAATTGGGTGGAACCACGGGTCTGTCTGCTCGCCTCGCTGATTTGAAGCGGGCCAAAGAGGCAGAATAAAAAAACCCGTCCCATTAATTTTCAATCGAAGATTTTTGAGACGGGTTTTTAATTTATTAATATTAAATATATGTCCAATGTGTCCAATTCGTCCAATATGTCCAAAAAAACTAATCTGGCAATCCTCCGCCACAGCGCTTCCCATGTTCTGGCGGCCGCGGTTTTGGAAATGTTCCCGGAAGCCAAATTCGGCATCGGTCCGGCCGTGGAAAATGGATTTTATTATGATTTCGAACTTCCCCGCACGCTCATTCCCGAAGATTTGCCGCTTTTGGAAGAAAAAATGCGAAAAATTATCGCCGCTAATTATCCAATTGAAAAAGCGGAAATGCTGATAAAAAAAGCTTTGGAACATTTTAAAAAAGTCAAACAAGATTATAAAATCGAGCTGATAAAAGATTTGGAAAAAACGGGAGAAAAGAAAGTTTCCGTTTATAAACTGAATAATTTCGTTGATCTCTGTTTCGGTCCACATTTGGACTCGACTGGAGAAATAAAAGATGACTCTTTCAAGCTTTCCCGCCTTTCCGGAGTTTACTGGAAAAGCGATGAAAAAAATAAACAGCTCCAAAGAATTTACGGCGTGGTTTTTGAATCCAAAAAAGAATTAGATGAATATCTAGCGCAAATGGAAGAAGCCGGAAAACGCGATCATAAAAAACTTGGACACGAACTGGATTTATATTCTTTCCATCCGGAAGCCCCTGGCTCACCCTTTTGGCACCCTAAGGGAATGATAATCTGGAACGAGCTTGAATTCCTGGGAAAAAATTTACGAAAGAAATACGAATTTGAAGAAATACAAACTCCCATCATAGCCAAACAGGATTTATGGAAAATTTCGGGACACTGGGAACACTACAAGGAAAGCATGTTTCATTTTGAGTTGGATAATGACAAATATGCGATAAAGCCGATGGACTGTCCCTTTAATATTTTAATCTATAAGGAAGAACGGCGTTCATATAAAGATTTGCCGATCCGCTTCAGCGAAATTGGAAGAGTCTTCCGCAATGAAAAATCGGGTGAGCTTAATGGCCTGCTAAGGGTCCGCCACATAACCCAGGATGATTCACACACATTTCTCGCGAAAGACCAAGTGGAAGATGAAATCAGAAAAATCATAAAAATGGCCTGCGAATATTACCAAGCTTTTAACCTAACGCCAGAATTTTTCTTTTCCACTCGTCCGGAAGATTATATGGGCGAAATTAAAGATTGGGATGAAGCGGAAAAAAATCTGGAAAATGCGCTAAAAAAAGAAAAAGCAAAATATAAACTCAAGGAAAAAGACGGCGCTTTTTATGGCCCGAAAATTGATATTGACATCAAAGACGCGTTGGGACGGCGTTGGCAACTGGCTACTATCCAGCTTGATTTCCAACTTCCGCAAAGATTTTCCCTGGAATATATTGACTCAAACGGAAAAAAGAAGCAGCCGGTTATGATCCACGCTGCGGTTTTTGGATCTTTTGAAAGATTTATCGGAATTATCACAGAACACTATGCTGGCGCGTTTCCTCTCTGGCTTTCGCCCGTGCAAGCGATGATTATTCCCGTTTCCGAAAAATTCAACCGCTACGGAGAAAAAATATTGGAAAAACTGAAAGAAAATAATGTCCGCGTGGAAATGGATAATTCTGATGAATCGCTGGGCAAGCGCATCCATGCAGCCGAAAAGCAAAAAATCCCCTACATTGTAATTGTCGGAGAAAAAGAAGAAAAATCAAAATCCTTGTCCGTCCGAGGAAGAGATAAGGAGCAAAAAGTTTTGCAACTTGAAGAATTTATTCCAAAAATCCAAAAAGAAATCGCGGAAAAGAAATAATCTTCCAAAAATAAAATATATCTTTCAGCCTTAACGGAAGACTTGGGAACAAATTCCGCCGAAAATATAAACTTTTCCGCCTTAACGCAGTAAAGCGCTATAAATTCGAGATGAAGCGAACGTCAAAAAACTTCTCCTTTAGCGTCAGCGATTTGAGAAGTTTTAGTGAGCAAGTCCGAATTTATCGCTTTACGAGTTGGGCGGGATTTTCCCTGCCTGCCGGCAGGCAGGTTGGGCTACTTTCTTTTTTAAAAAGAAAGTAGCAAAATAATTATAAAATATCACATCGAAACCTTCGGCTACCACCCCCAATACCAAATCCGCTGGCTAGCGGATTGGTACGGGGCAAGAATGAATCATTATGAATAAAAAATATTCTATCAAAACCTTCGGTTGTCAGATGAACTACTCTGATTCGGAACGCATTGCCAAAATCCTGGAAACATATGGATTTAAGCCTTTGGCTGAAAATGGAAAAGCAGCCTTGTCCGCCGAAGCTTTGGCGCGGGCGGATTTAATCGTAGTCAATTCCTGCGGCGTCCGCCAAACAGCCGAAGACCGGATTTATAGCTCTATTCACAATATTAGAGAGAAAAACCCCCGAATTAAAATTATCCTTACCGGCTGCTTGGCTAATCGCGAAGATGTGCGAAAAAGATTGAAAAATAAGGTGGATTTATTTGTTGATATTAAAGATTTCCAGGAAAATTTTAAAAAATTTGTCATTGCGAACGAAGTGAAGCAATCTAATTTAAAATTTAGATTGCCACGCCCCTTTGGGGCTCGCAATGACAACAGGGATTATCTAGACATTATTCCTAAATACCAAAACAAATTTCAAGCTTTTGTGCCGGTTATGACCGGCTGCGATAATTTCTGTTCCTATTGCGTCGTCCCCTACGCCCGCGGCCGGGAATTTTCCCGTCCAGCCGTTGAAATTATTCGGGAAATTAAAAGTTTGCTAAAAAAAGGCTACCGGGAAATTATTTTGTTAGGACAAAACGTGAACAGCTACATTTCCCCCTCCCATTTTAAAGGGGAGGGTTGGGGCGGGGTTATTAATTTTTCTGAATTGCTAAGAAAAATCAATGGTCTTCCCGGCCATTTTTGGATAAGCTTTATCAGCAATCATCCTAAGGACTTCTCTGACGAATTAATTAAAGCTGCCGCCCAATTGCCCAAAGTTTGTGAATATATCCATCTTCCTCTTCAAGCCGGGGATAATTTGATTCTGCGAAAAATGAACAGAAAATACACTCGCCGGAAATACCTGGAAATAATCGCCAAAATCAAAAAGTCTTTTCAAAAATACAAGCCCGGCAAGCTTTATTCTCTCACCTCCGATATTATTGTCGGCTTTCCCGGCGAAACTCAAAAACAATTTCTCCAATCGGCCAAAGTGATGAAAAAAGTCGGATTTGATATGGTTTATTTCGGCCAATATTCCCCGCGCCCCGGCACGGCCGCTTATCAGTTTAAAAACAATATTTCTCTAATGGAAAAATCCCGCCGGGAAAAATATCTCAACGAAATTTTGAAAAAAACTTCTCTGGCGAACAATCAGAAATATTTGGGAAAAACTCTGGAAGTCTTGATTGATAAAAAAACATCTCCCTTTATAAAAGGGGAGACCTGCCTGCCGGCAGGCAGGATTAAAGAGGGATTTGTAAGTTCGAAAATCCCCCTTAACCCCCCTTTTAAAAAGGGGGAGGTAATTTACTTCGGCCGAACCCGCACCATGAAAAATGTGAAAATAATTTCTTCCCGAAAAAATTTGATTGGAAGGATCATAAAAGTTAAAATAATTCAAGCTAACACCTGGAATTTAGAAGGAAAATTGTCATCTCGAGCATAGCCAAGAGATCTAATTAGATTCCTCGACAAGCTCGGAATGACATAATTTTATGGAAAATAATAAAATTGTTGTAATCCTTGGGCCAACGGCTTCAGGTAAATCCGATATTGCCATAAAGCTGGCTCGAAAATTTAATGGGGAAATTATCTCTGCCGACAGCCGGCAAATTTACCGCCACGCGGATCTGCTTACCGGCAAGGTTGAGCCGGATCACTCCGGCGAAATCCCGCCAAAATTTGTCTTAGACAAATTTTATGCGGGATCTCAAAAATACCCGGCGTTAGTTTCCCGGGGTATTCCTCATTACCTGATTGATATTTTGAATATTAATTCTTACTTTAGCGCCGGCCAATTTCAGAAAAAGGCGCGAAAAATAATTCAAGATATTTTAAGCCGCGGTAAATTACCGATTATTTGCGGCGGCACCGGTTTTTGGATTAAGGCGCTGGTGGATAATGTTAATTTTCCAAAAGTGAAGCCGGATTGGAAATTAAGAGCCCGGCTGAATAAATTCAGCGCCCAAAAACTTTTTTTAATGCTTAAAAAACTGGACGCGCGCAGAGCCGGCAATATCGATGTTCGCAATAAGGTCCGGCTGATCCGCGCCATTGAAATATGCCAGTCAATCGGAAAAGTTCCAACCCTTGATTGTCATTGCGAGGAATCAGAAACGACGAAGCAATCTAACGACAAATTAGATTGCCACGCTTCGCTCGCAATGACAAACGAATTTTTACAAATAGGAATAAAAATAAAAAAAGAAAAACTACACGCCAATATTAAAAAGCGCTTTAAAAAACGTCTAAAACAAGAGATGATTAAAGAAGCGGAAAATTTACATAAAAAACACGGCGTTAGCTGGAAAAAATTGGAAAGCCTGGGATTGGAATTCCGCTGGATTGCCCGTTTTTTACAGCATAAAATCAACCGAAAAGAAATGGAAACCAAATTATATTTTGATATCATTCACTATGCTAAGCGCCAAATGACATGGTTTAAAAATGATCAACGCATAAAATGGCTGAAAAATTATTCAGAAATAGAAAACGCCGTAATTAAATTTTTTCGTTAAAAAAACTTTTTTAAAAATATTTATTTCAGCCTTAACGAAAGTTCTGAAATAATCTGAATTATATTCCGCCTTAGTGAAGTAAAACGGTATAAATTCGATAAAAAATATAAAAATTTCAGCCTTAACGAAAGTCCTGAAATAATCTGAATTATATTCCGCCTTAGTGAAGTAAAACGGTATAAATTCAAGACGAAGCGAGCGTAGAAAAACTTCTCTTTTAGCGTCAGCGCCTTGAGAAGTTTTAGCGAGTGAGTCTGAATTTGTCGTTTTACGAGCTGGGCGGGCTTTTCTTGGGGCTACTTTCTTTTCTAAAAAGAAAGTAGCAAAAAAGAATAAACATCCTAGCCTATTTTTTTCTTCAATAATTCCAGCGCTGCTTGCGGATTGGCTCTGCCCTTGGTCGCCGACATCACCTGGCCGATCAGAAATTTCAAAGCGTTCTTCTTTCCTGCCTGATAGTCAGCCGCGGACTTGGCGTTTCGGGCCAGCACTTCTTCGACAATTTTATCCAGTTCATCTTCATCATCCATTTGCAATAATCCTTTCTCTTCAATGATTTGCGAAGGATCGCCGCCAGTGCGATACATTTCCTCGAGCACGGTTTGCGCGGCGCTGGAATTGATTTTTCCGCTAGCGATAATCGCTACTAATTCCGCGTAATTTTCCGGCGTTATTTTGATATCTTTTACGGTTGCGTTATTTTTTAACAGATGCTTTTGCAGTTCGCTGACGATATAATTAGCGGACAATTTCAAACATTTAGCTTCCTCAATTTCAAATTCCCGACATTTTAATTTATCCTTAATTTCCGAAACTACATTTTCAAAATATTCCGCCAAGTATTTATCCGACACGATTACTTCCGCGTTTTCCGGAGAAATATTATATTCCTCCACTAAACGTTTCTTCTTAATTTCCGGCATTTCCGGTAATTTGAGCTTTAACGCTTCCAGATATTCCGCCGAAAATGCCAGGGGCGGGATATCCGGTTCGGGAAAATAGCGGTAATCATGGGCCGATTCTTTGCTGCGCTGGGAAAAAGTAATATTCCGGACACTGTCAAAACCGCGCGTCTCCTGGATAATTTTCTTGCCTTTTTCCAACTCTTCCGTCTGGCGCTTAATTTCGTAATCGATGGCTTTTTCCACAAACTTGAAAGAGTTGATGTTCTTTACTTCCACTTTGGTTCCGCTCAATTTATCTGCGCCTTTTTTATGCAGAGAAATATTCACTTCGCAGCGCATCTGCCCTTTTTCCATATTGGCGTCGGAAATGTTGAGATAGCGGAAAATTTGCTGCAATTTTTGGCAAAAAAGGCGGGCCTGTTTGCCATTTTCTAAATCCGGTTCCGTCACTAATTCCATTAAGGGCACTCCGGAACGATTAAAATCAATGAGCGAATAATCCGTATTTTTAGGATGCAAGGATTTACCCGTGTCTTCTTCCAGATGAATCCGCGTAATTCCGATCTTTTTTATCACTTTATTATTCCCCCTCGCCCTTCGGGAGAGGGCTGGGGTGAGGGTTTTATCAACTGCTATTTCCAGAACTCCGTTCTGGCATAGCGGTTGGTCATATTGAGAAATTTGATAACCTTTGGGAATATCCGGATAAAAATAATTTTTGCGGTCAAATTTGGATTTTTCATTCAAGTGGCAGTTTAAAGCCAGTCCGGCTAACTGCACGAATTTTATCGCTTCCTGATTAGGCACCGGCAAAGTCCCGGGCTGGCCTGTGCAAACCGGACAAATATCCGTATTAGCTTCCTTGCCCAAAGCCAAATCATTCCGGCAAGCGCAAAACATTTTGGATTTGGTTTTTAGTTCGACATGGATCTCCATGCCGATGACTGGAATATATTTCATAAAAACAATTTAAAACTTAAAAATCAAAATGTAAAATTATTGTATCGCTCCGCGATGATTATCTTTTATTGTTATTTTTAATTTTGATATTTTCATTTTGCATTATCTGTCGTCTCCATTCCCCTTCAACTTTCCTCTCTTCATTCTATCATACAATTTTTCAATATTTTTTTCAGCAACGTTATCTAAATCTAGCTTTAATTCCGATGCTAATTGGGAAACATACCATAAAACATCACCCAATTCTTTCTTTATTTCTTCTTTATCTTCTTTGCCAACGATGCCTTTTTTATCCCGGAAAATCTTTTTGATTTTGCCTAAAACTTCGCCGGCTTCATCACCCAGTCCTAGCGCGGGATAAATGAAACTTTTTCCGATTTTGGGATAGATGGCGGTTTTTCTCGATTTTTTTTGATATTCCTTGAAATCCATAATAAGAAACAGCCTGCTTAAAAATTTATTTTTAAAATATCTTGATGCACCTTTTTGATTTTCTGATTGGCGTTTACCATATCCCAACCGTATTTTTGAGATAACAACAAGTGAAAATTTTTACAGATTTTTATTCTTTCCGGCTCCATTTCATTGCGATGATCTTTTTCGATGGCCGTTGAAAATCTATCCCCGTGCATCAAAATTGAAAAATCAGCCGGCAATAATTTTTTGTTTATTTTGTCCAAATATTCCCAATCTCCTCCCCAGGTCAGGCCCCAGGCGATTCCCGTTCCGATGTAATCTTCCGCCACGATCCATTCTCCGTTATTCAATCTTTTCTTCAAATTTTTTTCATAACGCTGGCGATTATCGGCATATTTTTGCTGCAGTTCATCAGTCGTCAGTTTATTTTTAGCGCGAAACTCCGGATCGCGTAAATATTTATAGATAAACGGCCCTTCCGGTTTTAAGTCATAAATAGGGTATTTAAGCCTAAAAGCCTTTTTGCCTTGTTTCCTTAAATATTCAACCAGCAATTCCACTTGTGTCGTTTTTCCAATTCCGTTTATGCCGTAAATTGCGATAAAATTTCCCCTGCTGTTTTTCTTCATATTCCTCATGTTATCACAAAATTAAAAGATAAAAAAGGAGCCCGCAAGCAGGCTCCTTAAAGCATAAAGGTTATTAATATAGAACTCCATACTTTAAAACTACCGAATTAGCATTGATTTTTTCAATAGCAATTAATTTTAAATTCACATTAAAATCGCCCTTGAAAAGCGATAAGCCTTCGCCGAAAATTTTCGGTTCAACTGTGATATGGATTTCATCAATCAATTTGTGCTGTAAAAATAATCCGTTAACAAAAGATCCGCCGCCCAAAACAACCGATTTATAATTCATACTTTTTAATTCTCTAACGACATCTTCCGGCTCGCCTTTCACCCACTTCACTCCTGCAACCGGCTTTGGATTTTCTTCCAGCGTAAAAACCACATTCAATCTGTCTTTAAGAGGAGCTGGAAAAGTAAAAAAAGTTTTATCGCCCATAATAACCACGCCGGCTTCCTTGGAAACCTTGGCAAAATATTTCTTATCTTCCTTGCTCGTCCAATCAGGAAAATGATCGCTGGATTTGGCAATTTTTCCATCCAGTGTCATCGCCATTATCATTATAATTTTCATAGAACATTATTTACAAATTATATGGCAATCGGCGCTTTTATTCCGGGATGCGGATCATAACCTTCCAATTTAAAATCTTCAAACTTAAAGTCAAAAATATCTTTCACGACCGGATTTATTTTCATCGCAGGCAGTTTTTTCGGCACTCGACTTAATTGCAAATCCACTTGTTCAAAGTGATTATTGTAAATATGCACATCCCCGAGAGTGTGCACAAAATCTCCCGGCTGCAAATTACAAGCCTGCGCCATCATCATCGTCAGCAACGCGTAGGAAGCGATATTAAAAGGCACGCCCAGAAAAACATCGCAACTCCTTTGATAAAGCTGACAGGATAATTTTCCCTTGGCAACATAAAATTGAAAAAGCAAATGACAAGGAGGAGGAGGAGTTTTTTTACCGGAAATTAATTGCTGGAGATCTCCGACATTCCAACCGCTCACAATAATTCTCCTCGAATTGGGATTTTTTCTGATCATTTCTTGCGCCTCGGCGATTTGATTGATTTTTGTCCCATTATTAGCTTCCCAGCGTATCCATTGTTTTCCGTAAATCGGTCCCAGTTCCCCATTCTCATCCGCCCATTCGTCCCAAATCGTCACGCCGTTATCATTCAGATATTTTACATTCGTATCGCCTTTTAAAAACCAAAGTAATTCGTAAATTATGGATTTCATGTGAAGTTTTTTGGTTGTCAACAAGGGAAATCCCTCATTTAAATCAAACCTCATTTGATAGCCAAATAAGCTTCTGGTTCCCGTTCCGGTTCTATCGCCCTTATCCGCCCCGTTTTTCTTGATAGCGTTGAGTAAATCCAGATATTGTCGCATAATATTTTTTCTCTTTTTTATAATTAGTTATGTGATAAAAATATAAGCGGCTCGTTGGAAAACTGCCTAATTCTTGCAACTTGCTATAATTTTATCGATCTGGGAATATAATTTTTTAAAATTTCCGTTATTATCCACCACGAAATCAGCTTTGGCTTTCAGCCCCCCGATCTGCAATTCGGCTTCTTTTTTTTGGTCTTTTTTGAACTGTACAAAAGTCTTGGTCGCGTCGTCGGAATTTTCATAGCGCGCTTTGGTTCGAGCAAAGCGTTTCTCCAGGCCAGTTTCAATGTAAATCAGCTTGAAATTAGGGAAAGTTTGCAGATATTTTATGTCGGAAGCGCGCCGGACTCCGTCCACTGCCACTACCCTATGCTGATCGTTTTTCACATCATGATAAATAACTTTGGATAAAATATCTTCGCTAAAATTCTGGCGGAAAATTTTGGATAATTTTTGCAAATTATCCCGGCTTTCTTCCAAATACATCCTTTTGGCCAAATCCCGCAACATAATTGAGAAGCGATATGAATTGCCTTTGTATTTTTTAACTAAATATTTGGCCACGGTCCCCTTGCCGCTGGCCATTTCGCCCGTTAAACCCCAAATTATTTTCTGCATTATTTTTTCTTGAATATTAAATCATTTTTAGGCGTATATTGCTTATATTTTATTTTAGCCAAATCCAGCATTTTTCTTGAAGCCCTCCAGACAGTTTCATTGTGGTATTTGTCATCTTCATAAACAATCTCCTTGATTCCTTTTTGAATGATGATTTTGGCGCATTCATTGCACGGAAAAAGAGTGCAATAAAGGCGGGTGTCTTCCACGTTGGCATTGGCGTTTAAAATAGCGTTAGCTTCCGCATGCACGACAAAAGCATATTTTTTTTCACAGAAATCACCTTCCCTCTTCCAAGGTAATTTATCGTCCGAACATCCTCTAGGAAATCCATTATATCCCAAACCGACAATAATATTCTTATTATTTACCAGACAAGCTCCGGTTTGCGTATGGGGATCTTTTGATCTTTTGGCGATAACCCTGCAAATTTGCATAAACGTTTCGTCCCAATCAAAATAATTCTCTCTTTTATCTTTTTGCATATTTTTCCCAATTATTTGGATTAAATTTAAAAATTAAATCCCCCACATTCTTCGGCAATTCGATTTTTTAAGCGCAATCCTTGGATATTTTTTATTTTATTTGCTTCTCCATTTTACCTTTTTTATTCCGCTTGGTCAAAAAAGCCCTAGAATTCTATTCTGAAGTGCAACATCGTCGTTTTCAGATTTTAACATTTTTTCAATTTTTTTCATAAAATACTTCATAA
>PEVT01000044.1 GCA_002780175.1 Candidatus Moranbacteria bacterium CG06_land_8_20_14_3_00_40_12
AATCCTTGGATTTCATTTTTAATTACGTAAAAATAATACATATAGATAATAACGAAAGTTAGTGCGGGGTTTTTAATTCCTCCATCAAATCCAAATAAAATTTCAAATTATGCAAACTCGCCAAACGCATCGCCAGCGGTTCTTTGGCAGCAAACAGATGATGCAAATAAGACCGGCTGTAATTCCGGCACAGCTCGCAAGCGCAATTTTTATCCACCGGAGCAAAATCTTTTCGATATTTTCCGTTGTTGATATTGATGGTTTTGTAAAAATCCCCCTCCCGTCCCCCTTTTACAAAGGGGGAAGATTTTTTTTCTCCCTTTTCTAAAGGGAGAATTAAAGAGGGATTTTTCTTCCAGACAAAAAGCTTTCCATGACGGCCTTCTCTGGTCGGAATCACGCAATCAAACATATCCCAGCCGTAAGAAGCGGCGCGAACGATATCTTCCGGCTTACCGATACCCAGGGCAAATTTGAGCGCGTTATCCGGAATAAAACTGGCGGTCTTTTCCAAAACTTCGGCCAAAAAATTGCCATCCTTATCCATGTGACGGGCGCCAAAGCCATAACCGTCAAAACCAATCTCAACCAGTTTTTCCGTGCAATATTTTCTTAAATCGACATATTCTCCGCCTTGGATAACTCCAAAGATAAGCGGCCGATTTATTTCTTTAATTTTTCTTTTTTTTAATTGCTTCTTATACTCAATTTTGCATCTTTTAGCCCAGGCAATCGTCCGCTCAACCGCTTGTTTTATTTTTTCCTTGATGAAAGTATTAGGCGGCGGATCATCCAGGCAAACCAGCATATCCGCTCCCAAATCGAATTGAATTTGAATCGCTTTTTCCGGAGTCAATTCGTGTTGCGAACCGTCCAGCGGCGAGCGAAAAATAACTTTTTCATCCGTAATTTTTCCCAGTTGGGGATTTTTATGAATCAAAGAAAAAACCTGGTAACCGCCGCTGTCCGAAAGCAGGGGTTTTTCCCAGCGCATAAATTTATGCGCGCCTCCCGCTTTCCGGATAACTTCCATCCCCGGCTGAAGATAAAGATGATAAGTATTGATTACCAGCGGACCGATACCAACGGCTTCCAAATCTTTCCGGCTTAACGATTTAACAAATCCCCTGGTCGCGTCGGGCATAAAAAACGGAGTGTCAATAACTCCGCTTTTAGTTTTCAATCGGCCTTGGCGAAATTTTTTTCCGCCTAAAACTAATTTGCCCAAAAAAAAAATTTTTTCAACTAAACTAAACATGCTTTGAATCATTCAGCCGGCTGAACTTTGTAATTCTTTTCCAGCTTGGCATCTTCTTTTAAAGAAGTGGTTTTTTTATTTCCAAAAAATCTGATTTCTTCTCCGGTGAAGAGATCTTTGGCGCTGAAAACCGTTTCGCCCACCAAATTAACCGCTAAACTAACCTGCTCGGGAGAAGGTTTTATTTTCACCTGGAAAACCACTTCCCGGGGAGAATTGAGAATTCCCGCGCCTGATTCAATATTGCCGATTTCCCAAACTAAGTTATTGGTCCGCTCGTTGAAAGTATAATGCAAAACGGCGTCCTGCGGATTTTTCATTTCCGTTACTGTCGCTCCGGTGGGAATCACTGCTTTCACCTTAGCCTCGCTCAAATCGTTCAGAGCGTTGGAAATTTTCCAGTGAATGGCGTAAGTGGTTTCTTTGCCCACTTCCGGCGGAATAGGCCCGTAATTTTCAATGACCGAATCATAATAATAACCGGTTGTTTCCAGCACGATTTCGGAATTAATTTTCATATCCATTCGATTGCCGGAAATAATTTTATTTTCTTCAATGAAAGTCGGCACATCCTGGCTGTCTATTTTGGCCAGACTGGAAATAATAAAATTTTTATCGGAGCTTTTTTCTATCGGCAAAGATTCTTTTATTTTAACGCTGAACTTTACCAATCCCTCCTGACCGGGTTCGAATTTTTTCAAATCTTCATAATCGGAAGCTTTCCAGGTGATAATTTTGGAGTCGGGATTAAAAGCTCCTTTTTCCAGTTTCAAGGAAGCATAATCCAGAGCCTCCCCTTCTAATTTTTCAGTTATAATCACGTCGCGCAGCCCGATTTCTCCGTCATTCCTGAATCTGATTTCAAATCTAAGCAATTCGCCCAAATTGACATTCAGATTATCCCGGCCGTTGACCACCTGGCGGATAATCAACGGCGAACCGATTATCCGGGTCTCGATGTTTTCTTCATCGTAAATGACAAAATCTTCTCCATCCATTATGCCGATATAAGCTTTGGCGGTTCGGATATAATTCCTAACGCCTGAAAGCTTTCCGCTTATCACGATTTTCCCGTTTTGTCCGGGTGCCAGCGTCCCGATGCGCCAAAAATCGTTACCTTCTGAATTGAGCGGCTCCGCTTTAGTGAAAACGAATCCCTCCGGATATTCCATTTTCACTTTCATCCCCGTTATTTCTTTTTCTCCGTTGTTTTGATAGCTTATCTGATAATCTATCGCGTCATCATTAGCTAAATTTTGCGGAGCGCTTATTTCCAGTTTTACCGGAGAAGACTGGACTGCCACGCTTAGTTGATTTTGAGAAATAAACTGTCCGCCCAAGCTGGAAGGCGTATAATTAATTTCCGCCTTCAGATAAATCAACGATCCCTTGGGACTGAAAATTTTTCCCTTAAACTCAACCGCGCCTTCTTTCTTGCCGGCTATATTTCCCAAATTCAGCGTCAAACTGCCGGCTCCTTCCGGACTGAATTCGGGATTGTTTTCCGGAATAAAATTTTTGGGGAAGCTTATTTTCAAAATCGCGTTTTTTAAAGTAGTTCGATTGTTATTTTTATATTTTATCTCATATGTCAAGCTTTTGCCGCTCAAAGTTTCCTGCGGACCGCTTAAGGAAACTTCCACCCGGTCCTGACTGAAAGATGTTTGGCGAAATTTTAAAAATCCTAAAAGCAACAGGATAAACAAAATCAAACCGCCGGCAATGGTAAAACCGGTTCTCCAAATTTTCCTTTTGGCCAGTCTGGATTGTTCCGCTTCGACAATCCAGGCGTCCTCCTTGGAAAAACTCTTCCTGGCAATGTCTATCGGAGCGAAACGCGGATCAAAACCGGTTTGGCCAAGCTGGGGAGGTTTCTCATTTTTTTCCCGCTTATAAAGTTTATTTTTTATTTCGTAAAGCGACATAGCATTGATTTTTTGTTTTATGTCTTTATTATAAAATAGTATTAACCCTATAGCAAATCTTATCTGAAGAAATCGGCCTTATGCGAGGTTTAAGATAATTTACCGCCCTTACGTTGTAAAACGGTATAAATCCGAAGTGAAACGGATATAAAAAAGCTAAGCCCCTTCCACCCAAATTAAATATCTTTTGGCAATTTTCTCCAAATCCCGGATTTCTTCCGGCGTGGCCGCCAATTTAGTCAGATTTTTGAGATGATTTTTGGCAAAAATCCGGATAATTTTAATCGAACTGTCTTTGACCGGAAAGTCGCTTTCTGAATCCTTGGGGCACCGGGCGCATAAAAACCCTCCCTGACCGGGACTGAAAAAATTTTCTCCCGGAGTGAATACTTTTCCGCACGCCAAACATTTTTCCGCCTCCAATCCATAACCCAGCTGGCGCGTAAATTTGAATAAAAAGCCCAGCCGGAGCAGCGCTATTTTTTCATTTTTTTCTTCGGACAGTTTTTCCAGAGTTTCCAGGTAGCTCAAAAGCAACCTAAAAGCTTCTTCGTCTTTTTGCTGTTCCGGAACTAATTTATCCGCTAATTTAAAAACCGCGAAAACATTCCTGGAAAGTTCCCAGTTTGAACGGATGGCGGGAAAATTATTTTCAATCAAAGAACCGGAAATTTGCCCCAGCCCTTTTCCCCGGGAAATAAAAATCTCCGCTTGCGTCAAAGGTTCTAAAAACCCCGCCAGCTTGGCGTTGATTTTCCGCACCCCTTTGCCCAAAACCCGGATTTTCCCCGTTTCCAGAGTAAAAATAGTGTAGACCCGATCGGCTTCGCTTACTTCCCGGCTGTTCAACACTATTCCGCTATAACGATAATCCATAAAATCTTAAGATTCTTTTTCCTTTGATGTTAAAAGAGAATAAGCATAGAAAAAATAAATAATCACGCCGGATTCCAGGACACAATAATAAAACCAGCGATGGATTTCGCAGATATCCAATTTTTTCCAGGTCCATAGAGCCAAAAGCGTGAGAAGCAATTCCCAAAACCACTGTCGCTTTTTTTCTTTAAGACCGAAGGATAAATTAAAAATCAGCAAGAATAAATAGATGCCAAAAAGAAAAATCCAAAATTTTTCCGGCCACTTGGCGCAATCGATTTCCCGGGTGATGTTTTCTTCCCGGACGGCAAAAGCCGCTTTTTCGTCAATGCGGGCGGGAAAAATCTTGCCGGGTGAATTTTGCGCTATCCTGTTTTCTTGTCCGCTTACCGCGAAAAATTTACTTTCCGCCCGAACCGGGGCAGAAAATCCCAATACCAGGCTTAAAATCGCCAAAAAAATGATTCTTTTTTTGATTGTAACCGGGCTTAAATCCATATTTTTAGCGTTTAATCGCAATTTCTACTTCTTCTTTGCCAACTTTAAGGCTTTTTCGCAAATCAGCTTCTATAAGAAGGCCTTCTTTAAATTCTGTAGCTAAAGCTTCTTTGGCGATAATCGAACCGAATTTATCAAAAACCTCTTTGGCTCCCTTATATCCAATTTGAATCCGATTGTCAACCTCATATCCGGCTTCTTTGCGCATCTCCTGGATGAAGCGGATAATTTCCCTTGAGAGGCCCTCTAGTTTTAGCTCCTCGCTAATTTCCGTATTTAATTCAATTTTAAGCTCTTTTCCGGCGACTTTTTCCACTTCCTTGACATTAAGCTCTTCTTTCACAATCGCAATCAGCTCATCGCGTAATTGACAATTAGCAATCTGTAATTTGGATAATGGCTGGCGAACTTTAATACCGGCTTTGGCGCGCAATTGCAACGCTTCGGTAATAATATTTCGAGCTTTTTCCATTTCTGCATTTAATTTTTCATCAATCAGTTTTTCATTCGCCACCGGAAAATCCTGCAGATGCACGGATGAAAAATCCTCCTCTCCTGCTTGAGGAGAGGATTGAGGAGAGGTGGGAGACAAATTCCGATAAATTTCTTCCGCAATAAACGGGCAAAACGGCGCCATCAATTTGGCCAGTTCCGTCAATACCGTCCACAGTGTCTGATAGGCATTTTCCTTGTCAGCGTCATTTTCACTTTTCCAAAATCTTTTTCTCGATCGGCGGATATACCAATTGGAAAGGTTGTCGATAAATAATTCGAAAGGCTTGGTGGATTTTACCAAATTATAGCTCTGCATATTTTCATCCACTTTTTTAATTAGTTTGTTCAGTTCGGAAATAATCCACTTATCCAGCAGGTTTGTAGTTTGTAGTTTGTAGTTTGTAGCCTTTGATGGTTTCCAATTATCCACGCCGGCGTAAAGAACAAAAAAGGAATAACTGTTCCACAAAGTCGCCAGAACTTTTCTTTGAATATCCTGGATGGATTTTTCGGAAAAATTAATATTTTGCGCATCTAGAAGCGGCGAGGATAACAAATAAAAACGTAGGGCATCGGCGCTATACTTTTCCAAGACAATATCCGGCAAGGTATAATTTCCCAAAGACTTGGACATTTTTTTACCATCCGCTCCGGCAATAGTTCCGGTCGTCACGACATTTTTAAAACTTTCTTTGCCGAATATCCCCACTGAAATAACATGCAATACATAAAACCAAGCCCTGGTTTGCGCGATATATTCAGAAATAAAATCCGTCGGAAAACTTTTTTCAAATTTTTCCTTATTTTCAAAAGGATAATGGAATTGTGCGAAAGGCATCGAACCGGATTCAATCCAGGAGTCAAAAACTTGCGGAATTCTTTTCATGGATCCACCACATTCGCAGGCAAAAGTAATTTCATCCACTCCCGGTCGATGATAATCCTTAAGTTCCATTCCCGAAACTTTCTTGAGTTCTGCATATGATCCAAAAACTTTAATTTTTTGGCAATTCTCCTCAACACATTTCCAAACCGGGATGGCCGTCCCGAAATAACGATCCCGAGAGATATTCCAATCCGGTGCGCTCTCAATTCCATTTAGAAAACGGCCATGTTTCAAAAAGTCCGGAAACCAGTTAATATTTTCATTCTTCGCGATCAAATCTTGACGCATTTTAGCAACATTAACATACCAAGCCGGTTGCGCCTTATAAATTAATTTAGTCTGGCATCTATGGCAATGCGGATAACTATGGGTAATCTGCTCACGTTTTAATAGAAAACCCTTTTCTTTTAGCCATTTTACGATTTCCTTGTTAGCCTCCCAGACTCTTTGTCCTTGCCATTCGCCCTCCGTAAATTGCCCTTCTTCATCCACATTCATAATAATTGGCAAATTATTTAGTTTTCTGGCTTGAAAGTCGTCCTCGCCAAACGCCGGTGCGATATGTACAATTCCTGTTCCATCTTCGGTTGTTACAAAATCTCCGGTGATTACGCGATAGCCATTTTCAATTTCGTGTGGAAAAATTGGTTCATACTCTTTACCCACTAGATCTTTACCTAAAATATCACCTACTAATGCCCATGATTCCGGATTTTTTCCTTCTTCAAGCGATGTATCTAACGGAAATAGCCCTGCATGAGCGAATACATCTGCTGAGCGTGAACCAGCAACAATATAAGTTTCCCCGGCATGATCCCCTTTAAATATTTTATATTTTGAATATCTGATATCCTTACTTACTGCCAAGGCCACATTGGCTAAAAGCGTCCAAGGCGTCGTGGTCCAAACGAGAAAATAAGTATTTTCTTCGCCTTTAATTTTTATTTTCACATAAACAGACGGATCGCTATCCATTTCATAGCTGTTATCCATTGCGATTTCAAAATTTGATAACGGCGTTGAACAGCGCGGGCAATAGAGCGAAATGCGCACATCCTCATAAATCAAGCCTTTTTTAAACAATTCGGAAAACGCCCACCAGACTGATTCCATATAACCTTTATCCATCGTCTTGTAGGCATTTTTGAATTCCACCCAGCGGCCAATACGATCAACAATAGTCTCCCATTCATTGGCAATTTTAGAAGTTTCAGAAAAACAAGCTTCGTTAAATTTGGTAATTCCTATTTTTTCTTCAATTTCTTTCTTACTCTTAATTCCCAGTTTTTTTTCCACCATATTTTCCGCCGGCAGCCCATGGCAATCCCATCCCCAGCGCCGTTCCACACGATATCCTTTCATAGTCCAATATCTCGGCACAGCATCTTTAACGATAGAAGATAATAATGTTCCATAATGCGGCACGCCGGTAATAAACGGCGGACCGTCATAAAAACTGTAGTATTTATCCTTAATCCTTTGTTCGACTGATTTTTCAAAAGTCTTATCTTCTTTCCAAAACTGAATAATCTCTTTTTCCATTTCGGAATATTTTTTTCGCGCGTCGACTTTTTTAAACATAGGTCTTTCTACAAAATTACAAAATTATTACAAAAATACAAATATACAAAAGCAGTATCAAATAAAAAGCCTTAACAAAAAAATGTTAAGGACGTTATGAAACGTGGTACCACCTTAATTTAGCTTATAGGTTTTAGCTTATAGCTTATAGGTTTTTTCCTAAAAGCTAACAGATATCAGCTAAAAGCTCTCTTTAAATGGCTATTACGGGCCTGCCCGATAGGATCTAGACTAAAAAAGTTTCTTCCTACAGCTCCGAGGTGATAGCCTCATCATTGCCTTTATCTCACTATACTATTTCGCCAAGCTTTTGTAAACCTCCAACGTTTCCCGGGCGCATTTCTCCCAATTGAACTTTTCCAATTGTTTAAAACCTTTTTCCCGATAGCTATTCTTCAATTCTTCGCTGCGGGAAAGTTTAATCATCGCTTCGGCGATATTTTGCGTATCCATCGGATTGACTAATTCCGCCGCGTCCCCGGCGATTTCCGGAATGGAAGAAACATTAGCAACAATCGCCGGCGTTCCGGTGGCAAAAGCTTCCAAAACCGTTGTTCCAAAACCTTCATAGAGAGAGGGCATGATGAAAAAATCGGCGTTGTGGAAAAGCGGCACCAAATCGTCTCCGATAACATAACCGGTAAAAATAATGTCCTTGTTCAGACCCAAATCCTTAGCCACCTGTTTATATTCCTTAGCCAGCCAGCCTCTTTTTCCGGCCATAATCAATTTGTAATTCCCGGCTGTCTTGTCTTTTTTATTTTTTTCTTTAAAAATTTTAAAAGCTTCTAAGAGCCGCACGATATTTTTGGACGGCTCCAGAGTTCCCAGAAAAAGCAGATACTTGTCTTCGATGGAATATTTATCCAAAATCTTTTTCCGATCCACTTCCGGATTTTCAAACATTCTTTTGTCAAAACCGCTGTAAATCACCTGGATTTTTTCCTCCGGGCATTTGAGGATTGTCTGCAGGTCGTCTTTTATCGAATGAGAAACCGCGATCACTTTTTGCGCCTTGTTTACCATCAGGCTGATTAGCGCTTTATTTTTAGCTTGATAAAATTTGGGGAAAATATCATTGAATTTATAGACGGCCAGATCGTGAATGGTGACAATGGTTTTTCCACTATAACTGGCTGGAATTCGACTGGCGTGCGAAGTAGTGTGAATCAGATCCAATTTTTCCTTGCTCAAAATAGCCGAGCCTAAAATTTCATTGTAAATTCCCGGCAGATATTTTTTATAATCGGAAAAAGGATAAAACTTGATTTTCGCGTTGGATTGGGAAAATTTTTTGACATCTTTTTCCCGGACGCGAAAATCAAAAAACAGGACATACTCGTTTTCTTTGTCGATTTTCAGAAGATGGCGGATTAGCTGGTAAGTGTAATGACCGACTCCGATAGCGTCGCCTTTTTCCGGATTTAAAATTGTTCTGGCATCAATGCCGATACGCATAAATTTTTTACTAATTACGAATTCTTTACTAATATACGAATTTAAATAATTTTATTAGTATATTCGTACTTAATTAGTAATTCGTAAAGGTTATCTACATTTTCTCCGGCGCCTTCACTCCAATTAATCGCAGTGTTTCCGCCAACACTATTCTAACAGCATTTATGAGTTTTAGTCTAGCCCGGGAAACTTCCAAATTATCTTCGTCAATAACTTTCAAATCATTATAGAAAGAATGGAATTCATCGGCTAATTTTATGGCGTAATGGGGCAGTTTATGCACCGTATAATCTTGGGCGATTTCTTCGATAAGTTCGGGAAATTTATCCAATTCCCGGGCTAATTTTAATTCTTTTTTTTGAATAATTTTTGTTAAGTCAGCCTTTGTAAAATCGATGCCTTTCTCCCGGGCTTTTCGCAGAATGCTGCAAATCCGCGCGTGGGCGTATTGCGCGTAAAAAACCGGATTCTTTTCCGACCTTTCCTCCGCTAATTTTAAATCGAAACTCATATGCGTATCCGGACAATACATTAAAAAGAAAAATCTAGCCGTATCGTGACCGACTTTGTCGATGAGTTCGTCGATATAAACCACGTTGCCGGAGCGCTTCGACATTTTTACTTCTTTGCCGTCTTTCACAATCCTGACCATTTGAGAAATAACGATACGAAAATCTCCAGTAAAGTCCAGCGCCTTGGCTACAGCTTTGAGCCTGGACACATAGCCATGATGATCGGCGCCAAGTCCCATAATTAAACGGCTGAATCCTCTTTCGATTTTATTCAACATATATCCGCAGTCGCCGGCGATATAAGCATTCTCGCCATTACTTTTGATTAATACTCTATCTTTATCATCACCAAATTGGGTTGTTTTGAGCCATAAAGCCCCTCCAGAGTCATAGGTTAATTTTTTTTCCTTCAGCAAATCAATTGCGCGATCAACATACCCGTCATCTTGTATTTTCTTTTCACTTGTCCACTTGTCAAAATTAATCTGCATTTTTTCTTTAACTGTTTTTTGAACAATATTTTCTAAAATATCCTTAGCCGCTTTTTCTCCGATTTCGCGAATGTCAGAAATATTTTTGTATTTTTCCCTAAGTTCATCGATATAAACTCCTCCATAAACCGCCTCCCTGTCTTTTAAAACGCTGTGCCCTAATTTTATCACTTGTTCGCCGGAATCATTCACGTAATATTCGTTGATAACCTCAAATCCGACTTTGCGCAAAACATTGGAAACAACATCTCCGTAAAATCCTCCCCGGCCATTGCCTAAATGCAACGGCCCGGTCGGATTAGCGGAAATAAATTCATTATTGATTTTTTTCCCTTGACCAATTTGGTTTTTGCCGAAATTCCCTTTCTGGGAATTTATTTCCTCGATTTTATTCTGCAGATATTTTTCGGATAAATAAAAATTAATATACCCTGGATTCGCCACTTCTACTTTTTCAAACATAAAAATCCCCCCTAACCCCCCTTTTTCAAAGGGGGAAATTTTTTCCTCTCCCTTTTGAAAAGGGAGGGTGGGAGAAGGATTTTTGGCAATTTGACCATTCAATAATTTAACAATTTGATTGGCGATTTCCATCGGACTTTTTCCAATCTTTTTAGCCAGAAGCATGGCCAGATTGGAAACGTAATCGCCAAATTTCTCATCGTTGGGATAATCCACTTGGATCTTTTCCAATTCAAAAACCGGCCAGATTTTATCCCTTTGCAAAGCCCTGATTGCTTCTTCCAAAATTTTTTGAATTTCCTTTTTCATAGTTTAATCATAACGCAAAAAACAAAAAAAATAAAATGCCGGACATTTGTTTGCCGGTGGGCGCGCCGCAGACAGGCAAGCTAGATGCTAAATACTAAATACGCTATACTTGTTATATGCCAACTCTAGCTGTCAATAAAAGAGCCCGTCTTGACTATCAAATCTCGGATAAATACGAAGCCGGTTTAGTTTTGCAGGGCAGTGAAGTAAAATCCATAAAATCCGGACATATCAGCCTTAAAGAAAGTTTCGTCACTATCAAAGAATCTGAATTATTTTTAACCAACGCCCATATTTCTTTTTACAAGCAAGCCGGAGCGGCAAAAAATTACAACCCCACCCGTCCGCGCAAGTTGCTCCTGCGAAAATCGGAAATCAAGCATTTAACCGGAAAAATGAGGATAGCCGGCTTGACACTGATCCCCCTTCGCGTGTATACTAAAAAACGACCTGCCCGCAATGTTTCGCTTCTAAATAAGAATATTTTTAACAGGACGCTTGGTTCTGGTTTAAAAAAAGAGTATTCTCCAGAAAGTAAACATAGCGATGCAGGCGGACTAATAAAGCTGGAATTCGGCATCGGCAAGGGCAAAAATAAGTTTGACAAGCGGGAAGATCTTAAAAAGAAAGATGCTAATCGGGATATGCAGAGAGCCTTAAAGAATTTCTAATATCCCTGCCTACCGGCAGGCAGGTAATTACTAATTTCTAATCAAATCCCAATTTAAAAATGACTAATTTTAAAATTTAGTCATTGGAAATTGATTTGAAATTTGGATTTTAGATTTTGGATTTCCCGCTCCTAGCGGGCCCGGGGTTGTTTAGTTTCGACAATTTGTACTTTTAAAACAAGCAAGCCGAGGATGATAATAACTCGTTAAAATTTTATCAAAAGTTATAAGTGCCAACTTCATAACTAAAGCAAAATCGGCATTAGCTCGCGCTTTTGCTCCGAATTTTGCCCTAGCCTTAGCCTAACCGCTTTTAGCGGAGCTTTGACTCATCGAATTGCCGATTTCTCATAGGCAAACCTCGGTGTCATATATGAGGATAGCCGCTCGGGATGTTCTAAGCCCGATTGGCGAAACTAATTTAGAAATAGATCAAGAAGGTTTTGTCCGCTTTCCACTTCTTGATTGAAGCCCGCAAGGCTTTAAAGCTGACTACGCTTGTAGAATGTTTTGAAAGAATAAATTTGGACGCGAGTGCAATTCTCGCCAACTCCACAGAAGAGAAGATATTTAACAAAAAGGGTATCTGGCTTCGCCAGATCTCGCGTAGCGAGACAATTCTCGCCAACTCCACAGAATATATTACGGGTGTCGCTAACGCGACTAATTATTAATTTTAAAACCATAAAAATAGGACCCAAAAGATTTTTTGTTCGCAAAGCTCCGCGCGAAAAAATCAACGAACAAATCAATTACCCGCAAATCCGGGTGATTGACGATGATGGATCGCAATTAGGCATCCTCACTTCTCTTCAGGCGCTGCAAATCGCCAGGGAAAGAGAAACCGACTTGGTGGAAATCGCGCCGCTGGCCAACCCGCCGGTTTGCAAGATTATGGATTATGGAAAATTCCAGTATCAGCAGTCCAAAATAAAGCAGGGCGGCAAGGCTAAGCAAAAAAAGGTGGAAACTAAAGGAATCCGCATCGGTTTCCGCACCGATGTCCATGATTTGGAGTTTAAAAAAAATCAGGCGGAAAAATTTTTGAAAAAAGGAAATTGCGTCAGAATTGAAATTCAGCTCAAAGGCAGAGAAAAAGCGCACCAGCATTTGGCCAGAACCAACCTGGAAAAATTTTTAAAATCCATCTCTTTCCCTTATAGAAAAGAGCAGGAAATAAAAAGAATGCCCGGAGGTTTCAATATTTTGATTGTTCCGGAATAACCGCGATTATAAAAAAGATTGATTTAAAATTTTAGAATTTATGCCTAAATTAAAAACCCGCAAATCCGTTATCAAAAAAGTCCGTCTCACTAAAAAAAGGAAAGTTCTGCGCCGAAGAACCGGCCAAAACCACTATAATTCCAAGGAAAACGGCCAGGAAGGACGGATTAAAAGAAACGACCTCCGGCTTTTTCGAACTGATGAAGCCAACGTGCTCAAGGCTTTGCCTTATTCCAAATAACTATTAAAACTGATTAGAAAAAATGACCAGAGTAAAAAGAGGCGTGGCCGCTTCCAAAAGAAGAAAGAATCTTTTAAAAGACGCCAAGGGCTACCGTTGGAAAAGAAAATCTCTCTATGCCGCCGCCAAACAAGCGGTTATTAAAGCGGGCCACTACGCTTATCGCGACCGCCGCAATAAAAAAAGGGAGATGCGGGCGCTTTGGATAACCCGCTTAAATATCGCTTCCCGGGAAATGGGAATCAAATACAGCCGATTGATTAAAATTTTGGATGAAAAAAAGATCCTGCTTGACCGCAAAGTGCTTTCCCAGCTGGCCGTGGAAAATCCGGAAATTTTTCAGAAATTCATTGCGGAGGTTCACCCCAATATCAATTCTGGCAAAAATAACGCCTAACACGGATTGGAGCCGATAGGCGGCTTCGCTTTACGATTTTATGCTACACCAGTTTTTACTTGGAATTGGTGTGGGGTAAAAAAATAAGCCAGAATTATCGGAGAATTATAAAATCCCCGCCGGCTGGCGGGGATTTTTTGTCAAAATTCAGCATCCAGACATCGGAAAGCTCCGGTTTTACTTTTGACGCGTTCGGCGGTAAGATAAAGGCATAATCAGCTTATTACGTAATTCGGTATGTAATAATTATATCTTTAAAAATAACCAAAAAAAATTATGGCAAAGCGTCCGCAAAATGAAAATCAAATCAGAAAGCTTGCCCCATTGGATTTGTTGCGTTTAACGGGGCGATGTAATATTTAATGGGGAGATTGGCCTGCCCGCGATGCTACGCCCGCTCGCAGCGACCAGTCCGCAGAGCTTCGCTTAGCAATGCTGGCAGGTGTAGTATCTTCGGGCGAGCATAGCGTTGCAGGCGGGAAAAAGTAAAGTTATGGATTATTTAAATAAATAAGACTATGAAAACCACAAAAATTGCCATATTCAAGGGTAAAGAAATTCGCAAGACACTTTATCAAAATGAATGGTGGTTTGTGGTGGAGGACATCGTCCTAACTCTTATTGATTCGAATGATCCTAAACAATATATTCAGCGGATGAAACAGAGAGATCCGGAATTGGATAAAGGGTGGGTACAGATTGTACATATCCTTGAAGTTCCCACCGAAGGGGGTAAACAGAAGATGAATTGTGCCAATACCGAAGGTATTTTCCGTATCATCCAGTCCATTCCTTCTCCCAAAGCCGAACCTCTAAAGAGATGGTTAGCGAAAGTGGGATACGAAAGAATCCAAGAAATTGAAGATCCGGAACTGGCGACCAAAAGAACGAGAATGTTGTATAAGCTTAAAGGCTATCCGGACGATTGGATTGAAAAACGGATGCGCGGGATTGCGATTCGGGAAGAATTGACGGATGAGTGGCAAAAGCGGGGAGCCAAAGAAAAAAGAGAATATGAAATTTTGACCGCCGAAATTTCCAAAGCTACTTTTGGCGTGACGCCGAGCGAATACAAAAAACTAAAAGGATTGAAACGACAAAATTTGCGCGATCATATGGACGATTTTGAATTAATCTTTGCTATGCTGGGAGAAAGATCAACTACTGAAATCCATCGGACGGAAGATTCAGAAGGACTTCCAAAATTAAAATCAGATGCCAAGGCTGGAGGGGATATAGCGGGCGGAGCGAGAAAAAAACTGGAAAAAAGATTGGGACATTCGGTCGTGTCGAAACATAATTTCAAAAAATTAAAAGAAAAGAGGAGATTGCGATAACTGTAGCGGTCCGACTGCTACAGTTCGATTGCGGATAACTTTAAAAATTTGCTTTAGTTGGGGGATTTTGTAGAATGGAGTTAATTACGTAATTCGGTATGTAATAAATTTTTATATTTAAATTTATGAACACACAAGAAATTATCAAAAAAATTGAGCAAAAAAGAGGATCGAAGGTTATAACCTATGTGACTAGCGATAGACAAGGTCCGGTCAATGCTCGGGTGGCAATGGATATTATTCCAATTATCAGCGCTCAACTGCGAAAAATCGGCAAACAAGAAAAAATTGACTTAGTGTTGTATAGCGCCGGGGGCGATACGATGGTACCGTGGCGGTTAGTTTCGATGATTCGCGAGTATTGCGACCAGTTTTCAGTGATTATTCCCTACAAAGCGCACAGCGCCGCCACCATGATTTCCTTGGGGGCGGATGAAATTATAATGAGCGATATGAGCGAACTTTCACCGATTGATCCTTCAACGCAAAACTTTTTTAATCCGATTGATCCGCAAAATCCGCAAAACAGGGTGCCTATTTCCGTGGAAGACATGATGGCGTATTTTGATTTGGCGAAAAATAAATTTGGAATAAAAAGCGATGCCGAACTGACGGAAATTTTTAAAAAATTTGTGGAAGCGAATCCCTCCATTCATCCTTTGGCTCTAGGTAATGTCAATCGCACTCATAATCTCATTAAAATTCTCGCCAAGCGGCTTTTGAAAAGCCACAAGGAATCAATGAAAGAAGATGAAATCGAAAAGGTTATTGAATTTCTGACGGAAAAACTATATTCCCATCAATATTATATCGGACGCAAGGAGGCCAAAGAAGATTTGGGTATAAAATCCGTGGTTTTTGCCGATAAAGAGCTTTCCGATTTGATGACGGAAATTTATGAGGAATACAATAATGAAATGAATATGACAAAAATCTGGAATCCGGAAACAGAAATCGGCGAAGGCAATCAAATAACCAAAAAAGACTACAAGATAGCTTATGTTGAAAATGTCGAAGCCAGCAATTATTTTGGAATTAGTTTAGAATTTAAACGTGTCCAGCAAAACATTCCACAAAAAACCCCCGCAGGAATAATCAATATCCCTCAAATGCAAATTGCGTGGAGAATGATTGGACAAGGGTGGTAAGGGCATTGACTAGTGATACTAAGGGTGTTAATATATCTCTATAAGAGATAAGCAATAAAAATCATGATAAATAAAAATAGATTAAGCTCGTATATTTTATTTGTTGGACTTTTAGTTCTTAGCATTTTTATTTCTTTAAAATTCTTTCATCTATTTGTAAATTCAAATTTTTTTCTTGCTCTAGTCACTTTGATGGTTGGTGGAGTTGCAATATCCTTATATTTAGTGCAAAAAAGTAATAGGAAAAGAGATGCTGCTAGAATTATTGTTCAGGAAATTCGCAGAGCCGAGGATATTATTTCTGATTATAAAAAAATGGGATCTTATCAATTTGAAAAAAAGATTATTGCTACCAACAGTTGGGCGAAAAATATTCATCTTTTTGTTGGAGACCTAGATAATGATGAACTAGATAAAATAAGCGATTTATATTCAACCGGAGAATATTTAGATAATCTAGTTAGAGAAATATCACAAATAACTTTGAAAGATGAAGTTGAAAGGGGAAAAGAATTAATAAAAATTCAGTTTCAACAGCAGGTTTTAATTCAAAATCAACAGCAAGATCAGCCTACAAATATAGTAGTGCCTGGCCTTATGCCTGTCTGGAAAGGCAGATTAGATAAAATTAGTCTTAGACTCGAACCAATTTATCACTCCTCCATTGTGGATAAACTTAAAAAAATAGCTAAGCTAAAATAAAAGGTCGCTATTGAAGTACCTACATTCTACCCACAAGTGCAACATTGGGATGAAAAAGAAACTGCAATCGGTATAATGGATAATACGCTAATATTACCATTAACCGA
>PEVT01000022.1 GCA_002780175.1 Candidatus Moranbacteria bacterium CG06_land_8_20_14_3_00_40_12
AAATCAAGATTACAAATTTAACTGCTAAACAAGCTATTGTTTTACAAGCTTAGGTGGGGAATATCTATCTGGACCTAGACAATTAATCCGGCCGTCAGCCTTTTTATCGTTTTTACATCCAGTCTGGTTCAACCAAAAATATTTTTTAAAATTAAAAACAATCATTCGCATAATTTGGCTGGTTTTTATCATTCCTGACTCTCTTCTTTCTCTTTGATTTTCAGATAAATCTGCTTAACTAATTCTTTGGTTGTTTTAGAATCATCTTTCAAGAATTTTTTAGCCTGTTCCCGACCCACTCCCAATTTTATTTCTCCGAAAACAAACGAATTGCCTTTTTTCTCCACGACTTCGTATTTAACCGCCGTATCCAAAATATCTCCGGAAGCCGAGATGCCTTCATTATACATAATGTCAAACTCCGTCGTCTTGAAAGGCGGCGCCACTTTATTTTTGACAATTTTGGCTTTCATTCGATTGCCGACAATATCTTCGGCTTTTTTGATCTGCGCCGATCTTCTCACTTCGATGCGGACTGAAGCATAAAATTTGAGCGCGTTGCCGCCGGTCGTCGTTTCCGGATTGCCAAAAACCACGCCGATTTTCATTCTAATCTGATTGATAAAAATTACGGTGCAATTGGATTTGGCGACAATGGCCGTGAGCTTGCGCAAAGCTTGCGACATTAACCGCGCCTGGCGTCCCATATGCGTGTCGCCCATTTCTCCTTCAATTTCCGCTTTCGGAACCAGCGCCGCCACTGAATCAATCACGATAATACTTACCGTTCCGGAGTTAACTAACGTTTCTACGATATCCAAAGCTTGTTCCCCGTTATCCGGCTGGGAAATCAGCAGATCCTTGATGTCCACTCCGATTTTTTTGGCATATTCCGGATCCAAAGCGTGTTCAGCATCGATAAAGGAAGCAATGCCGCCCGCTTTTTGCGCGTTGGCGATAATATGGAGCGCCAACGTGGTTTTGCCGGAAGATTCCGGACCATAAATTTCAATGATGCGTCCCCGGGGAATACCGCCAATTCCCAGAGCGATATCCAAAGAAATCGCGCCTGTCGGAATGGATTCCACGTCGACTTTTTTAATCTCACCCAGCATCATCATAACCCCTTCTCCAAATTTTTCTTCGATCTGACCCAGCACGGCAGAAATTTTTTTATCTCTTTCTTCGTTCATACCCGGTAGTAGAATTTTGACGTTTTTGTTTTTTACAATAAACTCCAAAATCCTATTTATTTAATGATTAATTTTTATACTTTATTTTTTATATGTCATTGCGAGGGGCGTAGCAACGTGGCAATCTAATAAATTTAAAAAATTAGATTGCCGCGCCCTTTCAGGGCTCGCAAAGACAAAAATCATATATGACAATTTTTACAAATTGCTGCCTTCAGCTACATTAAAAACTTTTTTTATTGGTTGGGATTTTTCTCCCAACAATTCCTGATCCTGGCCATTGAATCTGACCAGGGTCTCATCGGCTTTATCCGAATTAAGCACTAAATTTTTTTCGGCTTGAAAATTTTTTATTTCCCCTTCTTTAATTTCTCCGCTGAAAATCAAATGCCCGTCGGCTTCTATGCTTAAAGATATCAACCGGGACTTGGCTTTTACTTCCAGCTCTATTTTTTTCCCAAAAATATCCGGAACCGCGCTAATTTCTTCATTATCATTCTTTTCAGAAATTTCTTTCTGCAAATTAGAATGCACCGTTAAGGTTTCCAGGGTTTCCTTGCCAAAACGGTTAAGACAGCGCACATTGATAAAATTAGTTCCGGCTTGCAAAGTTATGTTTTCCTTAAACCCGCCTTCGTCATCAATTATTACCGGTTGGTCATTAATAAAAAGTTTAGTGTCTTTTTCCACTTTTCCTTCTACGGCTATAAAATCATTCGCCGTAGCTGCATTCGGTTCCGGCGCTAAAATAACCAGTTTGGGATTATTGGCGAAAGAACCCAGTTCTTTATAAACATAAAAGAATCCCGCCAGAATTAAAATCGCTAAAGAAAAAAAGATCATCGTTTTGGGACCAAAAACCCAGGGAGAAATATTTAAAAATTCCGGCTGTTTAATATAATTATTTCCATTTTTATCTAAACTTCTTTTAATGCCTCTTTCTTTCTGATAAAGACGAATAAGCGATTCTCCGTTGACTCCCAAAAATTTGGCATAACTTTTTAAGAATCCTCTCACATAAACATCTGAAGGCAATTTTTCATACAGCCCTTCTTCAATATTTTCCAAATATTTAAGTTGGATTTTGGTAAAACGCGCGATATCCGTAAGGCTAATCCGCCTCTCGCTTCTTATTTTTTTTAACTTTTCCCCTAAAGTTAAAGTTTCAACGCTTTTTTTTACAAAACCATTAGGCATAAATCTAAAATTATTAACCTTAAACCGGCTGGAACTAAATTATAACGGTATAAAAATCAAAATAAAAAAAGCCAAAAAAAATGAATGACTTTTTATTTTTGTTTTTGACCCGCCTGCCTGCTAAATTTTCTTTTTTGATATATATAATTCATCCGCAAAGGAAGTCAGTTATTCAGCTATAAGATAGTTTGTCAAGATATAGAGTAGAAAATTAGGCAGGCATTTCGGGCAGGTTTTAGACTTATTCTACAATTGCCACTTATCTCTTTTTTCCTGATCTTCCTTGGGATTAACATAATCATTATCTGATTCCGACTTGATAAAAACTTCTCGGGCTTTGGCGCCATCAGCTGGTCCAATAATTTCTTTTCCTTCTAAAACATCCAGCAGTCTGGCCGCCCGGGCATAACCTATCCGCAATCTTCTTTGGAGCAATGAGGCGGAAGCTTTCCCGGAACGGATAACTTCTTCCTTAGCCGCTTCATACAAGCTGTCTTCTTCGTCATCCGGCAAACCTCTAAATTCTGAAATGTCTCCTTTGAAAAAATTCGGGTCAAAACTTTTTCCAAATTGAATTTCATCCACTTTACTTTCCGGTGAATCAGTCTTTTCCTTAAATTTTTGATTCCTGATAAATTCCACCACCCTTTTGGTTTCCGATTCTTCAATGAATACTCCCTGGATTCTTTTTGGTTTGGGAGAAACGGAAGAAAGATACAACATATCGCCCTTTCCTAATAGTTTTTCCGCTCCAGCTACATCTAAAATGGTTCGGGAATCGATCTGCGAAGCGACTTGAAAGGCGATTCTGTTGGTGATATTAGCTTTAATCAGCCCGGTAATTATTTCCACCGATGGACGCTGGGTGGAAACAATCAAATGAATGCCGACCGCCCTGGCCATTTGAGCCAATCTTATAATGGCCCCTTCCACTTCCCGGCCATGGCTGCCCATCAGATCAGCTACTTCGTCTATAATAATAACAATATACGGCAATTTATTCAAGCTTTCTTCTTTAATTTCTCCGGTGTCCGGATCGGTATATTTTTTCTTTTTTCCGTTCTTAATTTTTTCATTGAAAGAAAAAATATTAATTGAAGACATATCCTGCAGCAGTTTGTAGCGCCTTTCCATTTCTCCCACCGCCCATTTTAAAGAATTGATGACTTTATTATTCTCTACGATAACATTGCACAATAAATGAGGAATACCATTATAAGAAGAAAGCTCCACTCTTTTAGGATCAATCATGATTAATTTCAAATCTTCCGGGGAATTCTGATACAGCAAAGTGATGATCAGGGAATTGACGCAAACTGATTTTCCTGTTCCAGTGGCTCCGGCAATCATCAGATGGGGCATTTTTTCCAAATTATCAAAAATATAATTTCCACTCATGTCTTTTCCCATCGCCAAAGTCAGATTGGATTCTCTGTCCATAAAATCAGAATTTTCCAGAAAATTTCGCAACCGCACCAAAGCCGCGTCTTTGTTGGGAACTTCTATGCCAATTACCGAACGACCGGGAATCGGAGCTTCAATCCGAATTGAACTGGCAGCCAGAGCCAGCGCCAAATCATTTTGCAGCGCTAAAATCCGGGAAACTTTAATTCCCACTGCCGGCCGAAAACTATACTGGGTAACCGCGGGACCGGTTTTGATTCCTTCTTTTTCCACCTCGATGCCAAAATGCCTCAAGGTTTTTTCTATAATTTCCGCATTCTTGTCTAAATCTCTTCCTTCAGGAACACTTCGGCCTTTTTCTAAAAGAGTTAACGGGGGAAAATTCCATTTGCTGGAATTAGTTTTTAGATTGCGTTCTAAAAAAGCCGATTGATTTCTGTTTTTTTTAACCGCCGAAAGATTTTTAGAATTTTTTGTCAATAATTTACCGCCTAAAAAATCATTCGGATTTTCGACAAATTCCACCTTGCTGATATTATTTTCTTCTTTTTCTGTATTTTTCAAACTTTTTTCCGGCAGCAGAGATGTTTCTGTTTTATTCAGCTCCAGCGGCAATGGTTCCGATTTTTTATTTTCTGAAATTGCCTCCGATTCCGGCTTTTCCTGGCGCCAAATTTTCAGCAAGCGTTCAAAAAAATTAATGATGGAAAAATTAAAAACTACGATAAAACCCGAAAGGAAAACGGCAATAATAAAAACCAGGCCTCCCGCTTTTCCCAGGAAATTAACCGCCAGAAAAGCTGCCGCGTAACCTAAAAATCCGCCGCCTGTTCCTTTTCGAGCCGCTTCCAGCATCTCTGCCGAAGGGAAAAGCCAATGTAAAAACCCCGCGATGCCCAAAAGCGTCACCAATAAACCAAGAATTTTCCAGACATAAAAATTAGTTTCTTTTTTGAGAATCAGCACTAATCCCGCCATAACCAGAAAAATGGGAAAAAACAGTTTGCCCCAGCCAATCAGATAACCTGAAAATTTATTCAAATATTCTCCCGCGATGCCGGCTTTGCCAAAAAAACCCAGCGCTAAAAGCAAGGCCAGAGAGAAAAGAAAAACCGTCGCTACGCCTCTTTTGACGTCCGGCGCCAGATTCCAGCCGGTATTTCCATCTTCTTTATCCTCTGATTCGGAAAAGTTTTTTTTGTGTCTGCCCATAATACTATTTTAGCATAAATCCGGCATTTCAAAAACTCCAAAAATCATTCGGCATGATTTTTAAAAAAAAACAGCAAAAAAACAGAGCCTTATCTTTATTTTTAATTCAAATCATAATCCGACGGCCGTCGTTAAATGATTAAATTATATCAAATAATCCTTTAATAGGAGCTTTATTTTTCAAATTGGTAAATGAAAACACCCGCATTTAGCGGATGTTTTTAAAATCACTTAACTTTTACGGAGGACTGTCCTCCGATAAAGTTCTTGAGACTCTAGTTTGATTTTCGATACCCGGTTCCGGCCGGAATCAATTTGCCGATAATGACATTCTCTTTCAGGCCGCGCAGTTTGTCTTCCTTGCCGGAAACGGCGGCGTTGATGAGCACCCGGGCGGTTTCCTGAAAAGACGCCGCCGACAGGAAACTTTCAGTCGTAAGCGCGACTTTGGTGATTCCCAATAAAAGCTTTTCGCCCGTAGCTAAAATTTTTCCTTCCGTTTTCATCTTAACGTTAACTTCTTCAAATTCATCTTTTTCAATAATATCGCCCACCAGGAAATTAGTGTCTCCCGCTTCAAGGATCATTACCCGGCTGAACATCTGGCGGATAATGATTTCAATGTGTTTGTCGTTGATGCCTTCGCCTTGGGAAGCGTAAATCTCCTGAATTTCTTTGACGATATAGCGATGGACTTCCTGCCAGCCCATAGTTTTATATAATTTTTTCAGATCAATATTGCCTTCGTTGAGTTTAGTTCCTTTGGCCACCAATTCGCCTTCAGCTACTTTCAACATACTGCCGCCGGAAATTTGATATTCTTCCGTTTTTCCGTTTTTGCTTTGTTCCTTGATCTTGATGATAATTGTCTTATCGTTGTTGGAAATCTCCATTACCTTGCCGTCTATTTCGGAAATAACCGCTTCTCCTTTGGGCGGGCGGGCTTCGAAAAGTTCTTCCACCCGGGGAAGCCCTTGGGTGATATCCGATCCGGCCACACCGCCAATATGGAAAGTCCTCATAGTTAATTGAGTTCCCGGTTCTCCGATCGCTTGAGCCGCCACAATTCCCACCGCCTGTCCTATTTGCACCAACTCCCCCCGGCCTAAATCAAAACCGTAACATTTGCGGCAAATCCCTCTCGGAGTCTTGCAAGTGAGAGGAGAACGAACTTTGATTTTTTCTATCTTCAACTCATCGATTTTCAGCCCTTGCCCCTTAGTTATCATTTCTCCTTTTTCCACGATTATTTTTCCCGTTTGCGGATCAATCACCGCTTCTAAAACTATGCGGCCGATTATCCGGCTGGCAAATCCCTGATTGATTTTTTCCGAGTCAGCGCGAAAAACATAGATTCCTTTTTTATCCCCGCAATCTTCTTCATGGACAATCACATCTTGAGAAACATCCACTAATCGGCGAGTCAAATAACCGGCGGTCGCTGTTCGCAGAGCGGTGTCGGCCATTCCTTTCCGGGCTCCGTGAGTGGAAATAAAATATTCCAAAACATTCAAACCTTCTTTATAACAGCTCCTGATAGGCAACTCAATAGTTTCTCCGGTCGGTCCCGCCATCAATCCTTTCATGCCTGCCATCTGAACCACTACCGATTCAGAGCCTCTGGCTTTGGAATAAACCATAGAATAAACCGGGCCTTCTTTATCAATAGATTCGCGGATAGCTTCAGTTATCTCATTTTTTATTTTATTCCAAATTTCTATCACCCGGTTTTTCCTTTCTCCTTCAGTTAAAAGTCCGCTATTATATTGTTGTTTAATAATCTTGATTTTTTCTTCCGCTTCCGCGAGCAATTCTTTCTTTTTTTCCGGCACGCTCAAGTCGTCCATTCCCCAGCTAATGCCCGATTTAGTCACGGATTCAAACCCTAATTCTTTGATGCGGTCGACAAATTCCGCCGTTTTTTCCAATCCGGAGGTTTCCAAAACGCGGCTCACCAGAAGTTTTAATTCTTTTTTCGTCATTTCCTGATTGATAAACTCAATATCGCAGTGAATAATTTCGTTAATCTTTATGCGACCAACGGAAGTTTCCAGCATTTTTCCCTTGTGATTTACTTTTATCAGTGCCCGAATATCAATAAATCCGCATTCGTAAGCCAGGATTGCCTCATCAAAAGAACTGAAAATTTTTCCTTCGCCTTTAGCGCCCTTAACTAAATGAGAAATGTAATAACAACCCAAAACCATATCTAGAGTCGGAGTTATAATCGGTTCCCCGCTGGCCGGCTTAAGCAAATTTTTCGTGCTAATCATCAAATTTTCGCTTTCCCACCTGCCTTTTTCGGTTAAAGGGACATGCACTGCCATTTGATCTCCGTCAAAATCAGCGTTAAAAGCCGAGCAGACCATGGGATGTATCTGAATGGCCTTGCCTTCAATTAAAACCGGCTGGAAAGCCTGGATGCTCAACCGATGAAGGGTTGGAGCGCGGTTTAACATCACGTAATGATGCGAAATAATCTCGTCTAAAATTTCGTAAGACTCTTCGCTTTCCGCTTCCACCATTTTTCCGGCATTGCGAACATTGTAAGCCAGTTCTCTTTTAATTAATTTATTGATAATAAAAGGTTTGAAAAGTTCCAGCGCCATTTTTTTCGGAATTCCGCATTGATGCAATTTGAGTTTGGGACCAACGACAATTACGCTGCGCCCCGAATAATCAACCCGCTTACCTAAAAGATTCTGCCGAAAACGGCCCTGCTTGCCTTTCAGAGAATCCGCTAAAGATCGCAACGCTCTTTTCTGGCCGGTCGAAGCCGTAACGCTCACCTGCCCCCGACGAACATTGTTATCAAAAAGCGCGTCCACCGCTTCCTGCAGCATCCTTTTTTCATTGCGGGTGATTACTTCCGGCGCGCCAATTTCGATCAATTTTTTCAACCGGTTGTTGCGATTAATAATCCGGCGGTAAAGATCGTTCAAGTCGGAAGTGGCGAAACGGCCTCCATCCAAAGCCACCATCGGGCGCAAGTCTGGAGGAATAACCGGAATAATGAGAGGCAACATCCATTCTAATTTGATGCTGGCGTTAATAAATCCCTGAAACAGCTTTATTCTTTTTAAAATTTTCTTTCGATCGGAAACTTCTTTCTGCTCTAATTCTTTTTTCAATTTTTTAATCTCCGTCTTTCGATCAATGTTTTCCAATATTTTTCTGATAGCTTCGGCTCCGATTCCGGCTGAAAAAACCTGTCCGTAGCGGGAAGACAAGTTAAAATACTCCAGTTCGGAAATTATTTTTAATTTTTCCAGGCTTTTCAATTCTTCTTTGGCGGCGCGATAAACATTTTTCAGTTCTTCCGCTTTTTTTTCTCTGAACTTTTCCTCAACTTTTTCAAGTTCTTTTTGTTTATTTTTGAATTCCTGGTCCAATTGCTCCAGCGCCCTGGTTCTCTCCTTTTCGTCCACATTAAGAATAATATAACTGGAAAAATAAATAACTTTTTCCAATTCTTGTGGACTCATGCCTAAAGACAAACCGATTTTAGAGGGCACTCCCCGCAAAAACCAAATATGAGAAACTGGCACGGCTAGCTGAATATGCCCCATCCTTTCCCGACGGACGCTGGATCTGGTTACTTCCACTCCGCATTTATCGCAAACAATGCCTTTATATCTGATTCTCTTGTATTTTCCGCAATAACACTCCCAATCTTTGGAAGGCCCGAAGATTTTTTCGCAAAAAAGTCCGTCTTTTTCATAACGCTGGGTCCGGTAATTGATCGTCTCCGGCTTAGTGACTTCCCCATTGGACCATTTCAAAATTTCTTCCGGACCGGCCAATTTGATGCTCACGCTGGTAAAGTCGCTTACCTTGGTTATAGAATCCATAAGATTAACTTAAAATTATTCTAAAAAAATTATTGTTTCGCCTCCTGGGAAAATTTATTTTCCGGAGCGTATTCTTCATCGCTTTCTTCTTTTTTAATTCCGGAGAGTTCCACATTCAGCGCCAAACCTTTTAATTCATTCACCAGGACGTTGAAAGAAGTGGGAATGTTCGGACTTTTAATCGGTTCGCTTTTAATAATTGATTCGTAAGCTTTGGAGCGCCCGATAACATCATCGGATTTAATGGTTAACATTTCTTGCAAAGTATAAGCGGCTCCATAACCTTCAAGCGCCCAAACTTCCATTTCTCCGAAGCGTTGCCCTCCAAATTGAGCTTTGCCTCCCAGCGGCTGCTGCGTAATCAAGGAATAGGGGCCGATGGACCGCATGTGGATCTTATCATCCACTAAATGATGCAATTTCATGATATACATAATGCCTACCGTTGATTTATTGTCAAAAAATTCCCCGGTTTTTCCATTAATCAACCCAACTTTCCCGTCTTCCGGCAGACCAGCTTTCTTTAATTCTTCCTTTATTTGAATTTCCGTCACGCCATCCAGCGAAGGGCTGGCTACTTTATAACCTAACTTAAAAGCCGCCCAGCCTAAATGAGTTTCCAAAATTTGGCCGATATTCATACGGCTGGCCACGCCAAGCGGATTAAGGATCATATCTACCGGAGTTCCGTCAGGCAAATGCGGCATGTCTTCCAGCGGAGCTACCCTGGAAATAACGCCTTTATTCCCGTGGCGACCGGCTAATTTGTCTCCGACGGAAATTTTCTTGAGTTGCGCCACGGAAATTTGAATTTGCTGGATGACTCCCGTGGACAATTTATCTCCTTGTTCGCGGGAAAATATTTTTATATCGACAATTTTTCCATATTCTCCGTGAGGCAAATAAAGAGAGCTGTCTTTCACATCTCTGGATTTTTCTCCGAAAATCGCCCGCAATAATCTTTCTTCGGAAGTCAAGTCGCCTTCGCCTTTGGGAGAAATTTTTCCGACCAGAATATCGCCGGATTTGACTTCGGCGCCGATGCGGATAATTCCGGTTTCATCCAAATTTTTCAGTCTTTCTTCCCCGATATTAGGAATGTCGCGCGTTACCACTTCCGGACCCAGCTTGGTATCTCGAACATCAATAGAAAAATCTTCAATATGAATCGAACTGTAGCGATCGTCTTCCACCAGTTTTTGAGAAATAACGATCGCGTCTTCATAATTGGAACCTTCCCACGGAATAAAAGCTACCAGGATATTTTGTCCCAGTGCCAATTCTCCATGATCCGTTGAAGCGCCATCCGCTAAAAGCTGTCCTTTTCTCACCACATCGCCGCTTTTCACCCGGGGAATCTGGCTCATCGAAGTAAAAGCGTTGGATTTTACAAAACTTTGCAAATGATATTCTCTTTTGAAATAAGGTTTCTTGGATCCGGCCGGGCTGGCTTCTTTCACCGTGATATGATTGCTGTCGGCTTCGATTACTTCACCGTCATTTTTAGCCATTACCACTTGTCCGGAATCGGCGGCCGCTTTGTCTTCAATTCCCGTCCCGACAATCGGAGCTTGCGGTTTGACGCAAGAAACCGCCTGCCGTTGCATATTAGAACCCATCAAGGCCCGACTGGCATCGTCATGCTCCAGAAAAGGGATTAAAGAGGTTGCCACGGAAATCATCTGCTTGGCGGAAACATCCACGTAATCCAATTTTTCCGCTTCAATTTCAGCCGCGTTGCCCCGGACTCTGGCTTCCACCAGCAACTTTTGGATATTGCCAAACTGATCCAATTCTATTCCGGCATGAGCGATATTTTTACGATCTTCCACGGTGGCGTTAATATATTCGATATCCCGGCTTACCCAAGGTCGGATACTTACTGTTTTAATTTTTTTATTTTTGGCAATTTTCCCGGCTAATTCCTTGTTTATCAATGTTCCGCTCTTAGCTCCTTCCAAATTTTCGTTTAGAATTTTATTTAAAATTTTCTCTTCATTATTCTCTAATTCCCGATAAACTTTAAAGTAAGGGGTTTCTAAAAACCCGTATTCGTTTATTTTGGCGTAAGAAGAAATATGCCCCACTAAACCGATATTAGGGCCTTCCGGCGTCTCCACCGGACAAATTCTTCCATAATGAGAATGATGCACGTCGCGCACTTCAAATCCGGCTCTTTCCCGAGTCAAGCCTCCCGGACCCATGGCGCTTAATCTTCTTCTATGTTCCAATTCCGCTAACGGATTGACTTGATCCATGAATTGAGAAAGTTGCGAGCTGGCAAAAAATTCTTTGATAGCGGCGGCGATAGGACGGGAATTAATTAATTGCCCGGGAATCACTGTTTCAATTTCGCAAGTGCTCATCCGGTCTTTGATATTTCTTACCATGCGCGAAAGGCCGACGCGCAATTTATTCTGCACCAATTCCCCCACTGCCCGGACGCGGCGGTTGCCCAAATGGTCGATATCGTCCGCTTGAGAGCGTTCATCATTATTCAGGCTGATTATTTCTTTAATGATTAAAATCAAATCTTCCCGGCGCAGCACCCGGTATTCTTCCGAAAAAGGCGCCTTGACTTCCAGTCTCTGATTAAGGCGATAACGGCCGACATTGCCAAAATCATATCTTTCAAAATTAAAAAACATGGAATCCACCATTTGTTTGGCGTTTTCGGCCGTGGCCAAATCACCCGGACGAATTCTTTTATAAACTTCCTTGTAGCCTTCCACTTGATTTTTGGCCGCGTCTTTCTCGATAGTTTGTTCAATATATTTTATTTCTCCCTTGTCCACATCCCCAAAAAGTTCCAGCAATTCTTTATTGGAAAAATAACCGAAAGCTCGCAACAAAGAAGTAATGGCGACTTTCCTTTTGCGATCAATTCTGACTGAAATCACGCCTTCGTAACCAGTATCAATTTCCAGCCAAGCGCCCCGGTTAGGAATAATTTTAGCTCCAAAAAGTTTCTTGCCTTTAACATATTCCATGGTAAAAAACACGCCCGGACTTCTGATCAGCTGGCTCACCACCACTCTCTCCACTCCGTTAATTAAAAAAGTTCCCCGATCGGTCATGACGGGAAAATCTCCCAAATAAATTTCCTGCTCTTTCACTTCGCCGGTATTTTTGATGATTAATCTGACTTTGCAGCGCAGTGGAGCTTCAAAAGATATATTTTTATTCTTAGCCGTTACTTCATCGTATTTAGGTTCGTCCAAATAATAGTCGTCAAAATACAGCTCCAGATCTCTGTTTGTAAAATCCGTGATAGGATTGATTTCCTTAAAAAGTTCTTTCAATCCGTTTTCTAAAAACCAATCATAGGAATCCAATTGAGTTTCAATCAGATTGGGTAGGGAAACCATTATAATCGACTTGAAAAACTTTCTTTTTGACAAAGAAGACTCTAAACTAAAGGTGTCTTTAACCTTTAATTCCTTTTTTACTTTAAACATAGAAACAAAGCTCATTTTTAGCTTGGCTTATTTCGCTGAAATTCTAGAAAATAAGCGTAGTTGAATGAGATATATTAAAAGTATTTAATTTATTTTTGATAATAGAAGTTTTTCCCCTTGACAAACATAAAGTTATTATACATCTTCTCTAAAATAACGCAAGCGACTGTATAAGTCCACCCTACTTTGCACTCTTGAGGTAAATTAAAATTATTAGTTTGCAATGACAATATGAATTGTACCGGAGAAAGCTGATTCTTGAAAGCGTAATGCACTCGCCGGGTATTGTACCAGACTAAATAATCAATGATTTTGTTGTTGAAAATAACCGGATTAAGCAGATCGGATTTATGAAAGTCCATGAATTCTTCTCGAAGCGTGCGATTGAATCTTTCGCAGTGGGCGTTCATCTTGGGAGCGCGAGGATAGGTGTGATAATGAGTTAAATGCAGTTCTTTGAGTTTTTTGGAGAATTCTTTGGCGAATTCCGATCCGTTATCCGTTAAAACAAACTGGATGGGAAAAGGAAAGATTTTGAGGCAGAGCTGAAAGAATTCCGTCGCCGCTTGGGAAGCGTGGGATTTAGTTGACCAGGCAAAACCAAAGCGGGTGTAGATATCTTCAAAGGAGATTACATAACGTCTGTTGCTTTGAATATGCTCTTCGATAGTGTCCAAAGCTACTAAATGGCCCGGATACTCTGCCTCGAAATCCTTGGGCTTCCGGAGCTTTTTCTGGCGTTTAATGGGTTTAATCTTGCCGAAGTGGGAAATCTTTTGCGGAAACATTCGCAAACCGCCCAAGTCTTTGATAATTCGGCCAATGGTGGAAATCTTGGGACAATCCAGATTATTATTGAAACAATATTCCAATAATTCGGGATGGATTTTATCTTTACCCAGATTAGGATGTTGCCAGCGGAGACGCTTGATTTCAGCAATGATTTTTTCATCCCACTTCCGGACTCGCTTGGTTTTGGGAGCCTTGGATTTATCATTGAGAGCTTCCAGTTTACCGCCTGACTTTTTCCAAGTGGATTTCCAAAGATAGAGGACGCGTCTCTTTATTGGAAAAGCATCGAGAGTGGCTTGCAGTCCGTGTTTTTCCCAAAAGACTAGAATACGAGCTTTTTTGAGAGCTTTTTCACTGACCATATACTTGTATTTGAGGTAATGATTATACACTGTCAAAATACCTTTAATACCAGTATATTTGCAATGAATTTTGTGAAAAAACGGCATGTCTCTATGACCTCATAGAGTGCAATATGT
>PEVT01000007.1:0-12945 GCA_002780175.1 Candidatus Moranbacteria bacterium CG06_land_8_20_14_3_00_40_12
CCGCGCCTAAAATTCCCAGGCGGTAGCGACCGATTTTCAAAAAAAGACGGGGAATCGAATCCAAAATATCTCTTTCGGAGACTTCTTTATTCTGGAAAAAATTTCCCTCTTCGAAAGAATTTTCAATTTCATTTTTAACGCGGGAATCAAAAAATTTTTTAACCGGTGTCACCCCTTTCCGGCAGATGTCCATTACCAGCTGAAAGGGAATCCGCGTGCCGATATATTTTTTCGTGGGAATAACCCGCGTTAATTCCGTAAAAAGCTCCGTAATTTTATTTGCTGTTAAATCCGCGGAAGTCAGGCTGGTTTTCAAAAACCGCATTCCGCAGTTGGGAGCGGTGTCGTTGATCTGGGGAAACAGATGTTTTTCCGAAGCCACCACGGTGCCGGTGGGATTTTTCCGGCCTTTTTTGCTGTGGATATCGCTCAAAGCGGAAATATGGTGAAAAACATAAGGAGAAGAAGCCACATTTTCAACTTCCCGGATCGTGTCGTCATCAGGCATCAAATCGTCGGAAACATGAAAAATAGCCGGAATTTTCATTTTTTCGGTTCGGAGTCTTTTGGAACAAATCGGAGAAATTATGTCCGGCATATTTTTTGGTAAAGCGCCTGGTATTTTTGGGCGATTTTTTGAATATCAAAATTTATTTCCGTGAATTTTCGGGCAGTTTTGCCCAAAGCCGATCTTTTTTCCGGAGAAAGATAAAGTTCCGATATTTTCGCGGCTAATTGCGAAACATCACCCGCTTTTATTATAACAGAATTTTCGGCTTTGGCGATTTCTCCCAGGATCGGAAGATCGGAAAGGATAACCGGTTTTTCGCAGGCCATGGCTTCAATAATCGCGAGCGGAACATCAAACTTGCCTCGCAAGTTTTGCGCTGGAAAAAGGCTGATGTCGCAAAGATTGTAAATGTCGGGCATTAAATAAGTTCCATCATCGTGAAAAGCCACGCGATCCAAAAGGTTCAAGTTTTTTAATTTTTCCCGAATCTCCGTTTTTTTAGCTTGATCTTTTGAATTTTTTATTCTGACAGCCAGTGATAATTTAGCCCGGGGTATTTGAGAAGCGATTTTTTCAAAAGCGGCGATGACATTGTCAATGGCGCTGAGGCGGGAATATTCGCCGGTAAAGTTGATGACGAAATCATTATCTTGAAAACCGTATTTGGCCATAAGCCCGGGATTTTTTTCTTTTTTTCCGTATTCCGCCAAATCAACGCCCGGATAAATTTTTTCAACATTTTGGAAACCCAAGCGGTTGAGTTTATTTTTGGCGTAATCGGAGTAGGTGACGATCCAATCGCCAAAAAGCAGAGATTTAATTTCCGCGTCCGTATACAAATCTTCTCTCAAAGTGGCGACGGTCTGGATAGTTTTAACAGCGGAATTTTTAACTAAATTTTTAAGCCAGAAAGAATTCAATTTAGTCGGCGTAAAAAGAAAATGCAAAACATTGAATTCTTTTTTTAATTTTTTTAAGTTAAGCAGAAGCCGCAATTTTTGTCGAAAGCCGAAATCATTGGATCGATAGATGGGTTTTTGCAAAATATTTTCCGGCAGATCGGGCAAAATGCCGTTGGTCAAAAGTCCGAATTGAAAACCCGGCGTATTTTTGGCCAGATAAAAAGCGAAATTTTTGGAAGCTTCGTCCCAGGGCGGAGCAATGGGGCGGGTGACTAACAGAATTTTCTTCATAAAGTTTATATTTTAAAAAATTGTCATTCCGGGCTTATCGGGGAATCCCCGCCTGCTCGCCTCGATTCGAGTTGAAGCGGGCCGGCAGGCGGGTAATTAGATCCTTCGACTCCATCCCGAATACTCGAGACTCCGCTCATAATAACAAGAAGCAGCTTATAAATTTTTGTATATTTCTTGGCTGGTTTTTCCATCAGAAACCCGGACAAAAACCCGGCCGGTCAAATCGCTTAAATCTATTTCCAGGTTCTTTTTTTCTCCTCGCGCAACTGCAATGTCGCTTTTTTGCAGCGTTTCTTTTCCGGAAATAATTTCCCAGGAAAAATTATTGTTGTCGCTATGATTTTCAATAACAAAAGATAAGTCGGTATTTTTAGCATATGCGAAAGAAACCGACCACCAATCTTTTTGGTAATCCATGTCAAGTCCACGGTCGCTTTTCCAAAAAAGAAAAACGGAACTGGCAACAAACAGGATAAGGATAAAAATAATAATTTTAGTTGTCTGGCTCATCTCAATGTCATTGCGAGCCCCGAAGAGGGCGTGGCAATCTAATGTTAGTTATTTTTATAAAAAACAGCGATATTGGGATTGGAATAAACCTGGTTGAAATTGCTTAAACGATGGAACTGGCCACCGTCAAAATCGGGATTGACCATAAGAAAATTGACGCCGGTTTCCGCGAAACACTCGCGCGCCGCTTCTCCTCCCGGATTGGAAATCATCTGCAGAGTGCAGGTTTCGCGGGGATTGGTTTCATCCTCATAGCGCTTAAAATAGCCGCGCGAAAGGGGAAATTTATAATCGCGCATAAAAAACAGCTTAATCCAGGAATCGCCGGTCAGATAATTATGATCCTTGAGAACCGCGTCTTTGGAGGCGAGATTTTTTGCCACGTAAGCGGACGCGTTGAAAGTTTCAACCAGTTCCAACGATTCGTCGTTAGTTTTGAACGCTTGGACGGAATCACTAATGCCTTCTCGCGAGACAAAAATCAAAATTAATCCCAAGGCTATTTTAGCCGTATTATTTAACGAATAATGTCTGGCTTTTTGGAAAATTTGAAAAAGGACATAAGCGCCAAGAACGGCCAGGGGATAGGTAAGATAATTGCCGATGCGGGAGCTGGGAAGATTGATAAAAAGCAGTTTCGGATAAGCGGACATAATATAAAGCATCAAAGCCCAGGCGGAAATTAAAACATAGCCGAAATTTCCCTTATTCTTAAACAAGGCTAAAATCAAAAGCAGAAAACCCGCCGCTCCCAAAGCCAAACGGGATTCTCCGACAGCCGAACGGATATTGTTCAGATCTAATCCGGTCCGGGTAATTTTGACGGCGGCGCCCACGGCCGTTTGGGTGGCTGAAAGGCTGAAATAATTAGGCGTAAGAATGAAAAGAAAAAAAATCAATCCGGCTAAAATGACGGGAAAAACCTGGCGGGAAATCAGAGCTTGAAAAGAATGGGTTAAAATTTCCCCGGCTTTTTTAAAGTTGCTAATCAAAAAAACCAAAAACGCCAGACTGAAAATAAACAAAAAAAGGAAAGCGGTCAGATGGTGCGTGTAAAAAAGCCCGAAGACGGAAAAAAGAGCCAAGGCCAGAAATGTCCGGGATAATTTTTTTTGGTTTTTTTCGAAAAGCAATTCGGAAAAACGGAAAAAAAAGTAAAAAACCATCGGCAGCAGCAGATTGCCCAATAAATTACCAACTACGCCGCCGCTGATAAATTTGGCTTGAGGGGAAGAAACGGCGAAAAGCGTTCCCAGTAGAAAAAAAGCCAAAAGCGCGATCCGCTTCTCCTTAAAAATTCTTAGAACTAAAATAAAAACAGTGAGCAGGCTGAAAATGTTAATTAAATAGAGTGTCAGGACGGGAAAAGCGGAGAGAAAACTCAAACCGCCAAGCAGGCTGATAACGGCGAAAATAATATGTTCGCCGATGATAAAATCCGGCAGGCCGGCGTAATCGGGCAGAGTCCGGTTTTCCGTTATCCACTTGGCCCAATACATATGATGGCCCATGTCGGTGGCGGTAGGCAGGGCTGTTTGCGAAAGGAAAGCCGTTTTAACGAAGAATGCCAGAAAAATAAGTAAGAGAAAAGCGCTAAACTGGATTTTGGAAAACTGAAAAAGAGCCGCCTCGGCCTCTGGAACTTCGGCCGCGGGGAAAATTTTCAGTTTATAAATCATTAAAGCCGTGGCGGAAAATAAAAAAATTCCCAAAAAAGCTGAAAGGCGATTAAGAGGAAGCGAAAGCCGGGGATAAAGAAAAAAAATAAAATCAACGAGAATAATACTTAATCCGAAAGAAAGGATGAATTTTTCCAGAGAGCTTAAGGTTTTACTTTTACCGAAAATAGTCAAAAGCAAGAAATAACCCGGGAGGAATAATACCAGAGCCAGAACTAGATAAAACATTAGTTGTGAGAATATAAAGGAAAACATAGCGTGTTATTAAATGTCAAAATCCAAATTTCCAATGACAAATAAAGTCTAAATGACAAAAATTTTTGAGCTTTGAATTTGGAGCTTGATTTGTTATTTGTCATTTGAGCTTTGAAATTGTCAATTTGATTTCTTCCAAATATTGCTGGCTGATTTTTTTCCAACTGAAATTTTCTCCCACGAAACGGCGGGCTTTTTCTCCGAATTCCAGGCGGAATTCATCCTGTGACAGGAGCTCATTGATTCTTTTAAGAAAGGCTTCCGCGTTTCCCGGTTCCACAAAAAAACCGTTTTTGCCTTCTTTAATGGCGTCTTTGAGCCCTTCCAGGTTAGAAGCGATGACCGGCAATCGGCAAGAAGCGGCTTCAATAACTACTAAGCCGAATCCTTCTATAGTGCCGGATATTTTTATATTGGGCTTGATATAAATATCAGCCGTATTGTATAAAATTTTCAATTCTTTAAAGCTTACATTGCCTAACAGCCTGATCTTTTTTTCCAACTTTTTCTCCCGGATGATTTTTTCGATAGTTTTTCTTTTTTCTCCGTCTCCGGCGATAAGATACAAAACATTTTCCGGCAAATAGGGGACGACATTTTGAGAAAACCAATCCACGCCTTTATGGGAGACTAGGCGGCCGGTGGTAAGGAGAATTTTTTTCCCTTTTAAACTTTCTCCGACAATTTTTTCCAGTTCTTGGCGCTTATGCCATTCCAGGAATTTTTTGGTATCAATGCCGTTGGGGATAAAAACAAACTTATTTCTCGGAATGCCTCTTCGGACGCCGGCTTCAATAGTTTCATGGCCTACCGCGATCAGCTTGTCCATTTTTTTTACGCACTTTTTAATCCAGAATTTTTGGTAAAAAAACAGCGGGTAAGTGAGATCCAGCCCGTGGACGATGGAAATCACCGGCTTTTTATAAAACCGTTTTAAAATATAGCCCAAAGGGCAAAGCACCGCGTCGCCCAAAAGAACCACATCGTATTTTCTCAATAAAAAAAGGCTTTTAATCAAAGCATAAGGCAGAAATAAGGGCAGAAATTTTTTTCCGAAGCGGTTGGCGATAGTTTTGACAGGGCTTATTTTTTTGAGCCAAAGAGACAATTCATAGTTTTGATTTTCAATGCCGCCGATAACTGGAGGAAAAGCCCGGGAAATAAAAAGGATCTTCATTAAATTCTAAACATTTAAAGCATTTTTATTTGATGGAACTTCCGCGTAATTTCGCGGTTTTTCAATGCGTTTTTTCAGTTAATTCACCGGTTTTTTGCGATTTTTTGATAAATTTGAGGCCGCGGTTGCCGTCTTAAATGGAATATTTAAGCGGACGGCATATTTTCAGTGTTTATCGTATTTTTCTTTCTTGATTAAATAAGTTTGATCTTCGATGCTTTTGCGGGTGGTTTTGATCATATCGGCGATGAAAGCGAAAATGAGAAATTGAATACCGATTAAAAAAAGCGTGACAGCCAGGAGAAGAATATTGCGGTAAGGCGTTATTTTCAGAGTTTCCAGATACATAAGCAAAAAATAAACAAAGAAAAAGAGAGAGGCGATAATTAAAATTAAAGAAGGAATGCCAAAAAAACGCATCGGCCGGACATCGCGGACGGTTTTGAGAATTATTTTTCCGCTGTTGCCGATATAATGGAAAATATTTTTGACTACGCGCGATTGGCGGTTTTCAAAGTAGGTAACGGTGGCGGGAACCCATTCAATTTTCAAATTTTTTCCAATGGCGTCAATAATCACTTCTTGCGTGTAAGTGAAACCGCCGGAGAGATTAAGCCGCAATAAAGACTCCCGGCTGTAAGCTCGAAAACCGCAGGTCAGATCGGCAATGGGATATTGCATAAATTTTCCGATTATCCAGGCGGCGGTTTTATTAAGAAAATGCTTTATCTTAGGCATATTATCGGCTTTTTTATGGCCGAAGCGGGAAGCGCTCACCAAATCGGCCCGATTTTCGATAATCGGCCGGATTAATTTAATTATATCTTCCGCGTCAAATTGTCCGTCCGCGTCCATATTAACCATAATATCGGCGCCATTTTCCAGGGCTTTTTCCACCGCGGTGCGGAAAGTGATTCCGATCCCGCGGTTGATAGGATGGGAAAAAACCCAATCCGCTCCGGCTTCTTTGGCCGCTTGAACGGTTTTATCCCTGGATCCGTCGTCAATGACTTGAATAAAAACTTCGTCAACCGAAGAGAAATGTCGGGGGATTTTTTTGATAGTTTCCATTATTTTTTCTTCCTCGTTAAAAGCGGGAAGGTTGATGATAAGTTTCATGCTATATGTTGTATGAATTATTTTTTTCTAATGATTAGCTTCGGATCAACGCAATTAAAATCACACTTGGCGTTTTTGGTTCCTTGCTCCATATATTGCTTGCCGCAATCGCTCAATCTTTTTTCGCATTCCGCCTTGCTTTCTTTGAAGTAGTTTTGGTTTATTTCATAGCCGAAATAATTCAAAACAAAGATTGAAACAACAATAAATCCGACAATCCAAATTATGAATTTTATGAGGCTGATCATTTATGTTTATTTATTGATAAGGCAATAAAAGTATAGCTAAAAAAGAGCCCCGGCGCAAGGCCGGGGCGGGGATTTTTATCGGCCGATGCCTTTGTAGACTAGGCCGGCTTTTTTAATAGCGGCCTTGTCTAAACAATTTTTTCCGTCAATAACCACTTTCACTCCGTATTTCTTAAGATCGTTGGGTTTAATTTTTTTAAATTCATTATGATCGGTGGCTAAAAGTATGGCATCGGATTTTTTGAAAAGTTCAGAAAGGCTCTTTACAGTTGATTTTTCCAGAACAAACGGATCAAAAACCAAAGCTTTGGCCTTATTTTTCTTGAGCAATTTGAGGAGTTCTTTGACTGGAGATTCCCGTAAATCGGAAACATTGGCTTTATAGGACAAGCCTAAAACTCCGACAGTCGTGCCGTTGAGAGGCATTTTAATTTCATTAAGAGTGTCCTGAAGAAGTTCGATAGTGTAGTCCGGCATAGAAAGATTGACTTTTCTGGCAATTTTCATAAATTCATGATCAAAGCCGGAAAGTTTGGCTCTTTCGATAAGATAATACGGATCAACCGGAATACAATGTCCGCCGACTCCGCAACTTGGCCAGTGAGCCATAAAAGAGAAAGGTTTAGTGGCGGCTCCCTTGATAACTTCGACGACATCAATACCCAATTTATCAAAAGATTTAGCCAGTTCATTAACAAAGGCGATATTAATGTCGCGGAAAGAATTTTCCACGATTTTTACCGCCTCCGCTTCGCGGATGGAACTCATCTGCATAATTTGTCCGTCAACGATATTTTCATAAAAATCAGCGGCCATTTGAAGTCCCTTTTTGTCAGAAGCGCCAACTACGCGGTTTATGTTTGTAACATTCCATTTGGAATCTCCCGGATTAATTCTTTCCGGACAGTGGGCCAGATAATAATCCGTGTTTACCTTATATCCGGCCGCGGCAAACAACGGTTCAACGACTTCCTCGCAGACTCCCGGATTGATTGTCGATTCGATGATGACGAGCTGTCCTTTTCTAAAATTTTTAATTATAGATTCAACCGCGCCCCGCACCGGGGATAAATCCGGAATTTTTTTCTCATCAACCGGAGTGGGAACGCAGACAATCGAGACGTCGCATTGCCGGATTACTTTAGCGTTGGTAGTGGCGTGGATGTTGACTTTTGGAAGATTGATTTCCAAAAATTCTTCTTGGATGGGACTTTTTCCGGAATTAATTTTCTTGATTTTTTCCGAATCATTATCCAATCCATAAACTTGGTAACCTTTCAGCGCTGATTGAACCGCCAAAGGAAGACCGACATAACCTAATCCGATAATGCAGACAGATGGTTTTTTCTTTTGCATATTTTTGCTAATTAAGAATAAGAACAGGAGTATTTGGCTTTTCGCATTATATCAAAGCTAATGGCTGTTAGCAATGATTCAGCCGAGTGGGCTTTTTTATTTTCTCGTTTTTAGATATAATAAAGGCATATGAAAATAGGCATCAACGCGTCTTTCGCGAGAAAATCGAATACGGGAATAGGACAAGTAGCCGTCAATTTTTTAAAAAAATTGACGGAAATTCCAAATTCCAAATTCCAAATTCCAAATCTGGAGTTTATTTTGTATTTGGAGGAAGATTTGCCTAAAGAAATCAAGTTGCCGATCAATTTTCAAAAAAGAATTTTTCTGCCATTTTGGAAGCGAGACGATTTGATCCGGAAAATTTGGTGGGAAAAATTTATGCTTCCCGCCAAAGTCTGCCAAGATAAGTGCGATATTTTTTTCAGTCTGTATCAATCGCCGACGATTTTCAGCCAAAAAAAAGGCGATCCGTTCCATATTATGCTGGTGCATGATCTGATTTGGGAAATTTTTCCCGAATACGCGAATAATTTCCGGAAAAAACTGTATTGGAATTCAGTCAAAAAATCCGTTAAAAAAGCGGAAAAAATCATTGCCATTTCCCGCCATACGGAAAAGGATTTAATCAAGTATTTTTCCCTGGATCCCTCTTTGATAACCGTGGCTTATCTGGATGTGGATGAAATTTACAAAAAAGAGGTTTCAGGCGAAGCCAGTGGAAAAATGCTGCGGAAATACCGCCTTAAACCCGGGTATATTTACGCGGGGGGCGGATTGGATAAGAGAAAAAATATTGAAAAATTAATCCTGGCCTACAAACATCTTCGGGAAAAAAACCGGCGCGATCCGCAAATGGAAAATTTTCCGCCTCTGGTTATTTCCGGAAAATTAATGCCGGAATTGGCTCCTCTGGTGACGGACGCGGAAAAAATAATCCAAACGGAAAATTTAACCGGCCAGGTCAAATTGCTGGATTTCGTCGAGCAAAAATATCTGCCGGCGCTTTATCGCAACGCTTCTGTTTTTGTTTATCCTTCGCTTTACGAAGGATTCGGCCTGCCGGTTTTGGAAGCGATGAATCAGGGAACGCCGGTGATTACGGCTAAAAATTCCTCTTTGCCGGAAATCGGCCGGGACGGGGTTCTCTATTGCCATTCCGAAGACGAAAAAGAATTGGGACGAGTGATTAAAAACGTGCTCCTAAACGATGATTTGCGCCATAGCCTCTCGCGCCGGGGAAAAGAACGCGCCGCTTATTTTTCCTGGGAGAAATTCGCGGAAAAATTTTTAAATATCGCCAAAGAAGCAGCGGAAAAAAGAAATTAAAAGGCATTATCCCGCGCCAGACTCGCTTTGTTGAGTCGAAACGGACGCGATAACCAGTAAATAAACTAAGAGTATTAAACCGGATTCCCGCCGGAGTTCAGGGGAGTTTATCTTTGCGAAAATGAAAAGCGGAAATGACGAAAGATTATGTTAAAAAAATTCCAAAACTGGATAATTTCAAATAAATTAAAAACCGGATTGTTGATTTCCAATTTAACGCTTTTTGGTTTGGCGGTTGTTTTTTATCATTTAGGGATGCTGCCAATTCGTCAAACCGGCGATTTGATTTTTTGGCTGGTTTTGATTTTTGCTTTGGCGCTGTATCGTCCCGGCTGGACTTTTCTTTTTTTTGTCGGCGCCCTGGTTTTGGAAAATATTTCCCTGACCGCGCCGGCCACGGGCTTGACCTTGCGGATTTATCAGGCTTTGGGGGCGTTGATAATCGCGGCTGTTTTGATCCGCTTGGCGTTTAAAAAATCGGGATTGGACGCGTTTCACTGGAAAAAGCCGGATTATTTAATGCTGGTATTTTCAGGCGGCAGCTTGCTAAGCGCGCTTTTTTCCGCGGAAAAAGCCGCCAGTTTGAAAATAACCCTGGTTATCTTATCTTTTACGGCGCTTTATTTTTTAGTTCGCCGCTATATTCACTCCCAAAGCGATCTTAAGAAAATCATTCCTTTTTTTCTGGTTTCTTCCTGGGGAGTGGTGGTTTACGGAATTTTGCAAAATGTTTTTTTTATGCGGGGATTTTCTTTCCACGGGGAAGCGATGCCGGGCCGGCCCAACGCCACTTTTGCCGAACCCGATTGGCTGGGAATCTATTTGGTATTTTTGCTGGCTGTTATTTACGCGTTAATTTATTATTTTAATAAAAAACGAGACAATCAATCAACTCTAATTTTAAATTTTAAATTTTCAATTTTAAATCAATTTTTAATTACTAAATTTGAAATTTTTAAATTATTTTTATATCTATTTCTCATCCTAATTTATATATTGCTGATTATTACCGTAAGCCGTTCGGCGTGGTTGGGAGCGGGATTGATAACGCTGGTATTTTTAAAAGCGCTCTTAACCGATTTTTCCTGGCATTGGAAAACTTGGCGCTGGAAAATGTTTTTGCGCCAGTCGGTTTTTATCGCTTTAGCCGGAATGATAAGCGTTTTTCTTGTTTATACTTTTAATTTAACCAGTTTCCAGCTGTTTGACCGGGCGCAAAGCGCCGGAACCGGATGGCAAAAAATAACCATTGCCTGTAAATCGAGGTCGAACCTCGACTTGCCGGAAAAAATCAATTCCAGCGCGGAACTGATTCGCTACGGCTGCCGGCATGTCAATCTGGAGGAAGTTCCAATGGAGGAAAAGCAGGGGAATCAAATCAAGGAAATTTATCGTCCGGATCCCAATATAAATATTCGCGGCCAAATTTTTCAAAAATCCCTGGCAATCATAAAAACCCGTCCGATTTTCGGCATCGGCTATGGCGCCATCGCTCCTTCTTTGGGCCGGGACGAGCGGGGAACTGATTTAAATTCCAGTAATATTTTTTTGGAAGTCTGGCTGGGTTCGGGTCTCATCGGACTTTTGACTTTCGGCCTTATCTGGCTTAATGCCGTCGGGGTTTTCATTAAGCGTTTTTGGCGGGGAAATAGCGACGAAGAACGATCATTCGCGTTATTTATTCTCCTGGGAATTTTCGCCTTACTGATACCCAATTTATTTAATGCCGGAATATTTTTGATGATTTTGTGGTTTTTTTGGGGAATTGTGCCGGTTAAATTTATAAACGCGATACGAATAAACGAATAGCATTCGAATCTACGAATGAGACACATTTGAATTAAAAATTCGTAAATTCGCCCGCCTACCGGCAGGCAGGCATACATTCGTAGTTTCGCATCGGTATTAATATGATTATTGGAATCGACATCCGCAATATCGGCAAACAAAGGACGGGAGACGAAACGGTTTTTTTCAATTTGGTGAAAAATTTGGCTGAAATTGACGGGGAAAATAAATACCAACTATTTACCGATATTACCGACACTACCGTATTACAGTATACGGGAGAAAAATTGGGAATTAAAAATAAGGATAATTTTCAGATAATTTCCCTGAAATCAGCCAATAAATTCACCTGGAATTTATGGGCATTGCCTAATTATTTGCGAACCAATCCGGTTGACATTTACCATACTCAATATATCCTGCCTTTTTTTATTAGTAGAAAGATAAAATTAATAACTCTTATTCACGACATTTCCTTTAATTTTTATCCCGGACTGATTAAATGGAGAGACCTCTTTTTCCTGAAAATTCTCATTCCCTGGAGCCTTAAGCGCGCTGATAGAATTCTAGCCGTATCGGAATTTACCAAAAAAGAAATCGCGGATTATTATCGGATCGATTCGGAAAAAATAGCGGTAGTTTCCAATTCCGGCGGGGAAGATTTCGCTTTGGATTTTTCAGTGGAAAACTTGCCGGCTATCAAAGAAAAATACCGTTTGCCGGAAAAATTCATTTTGTATCTGGGAACGATGCAGCCCAGAAAAAATTTGCCGGTTTTGCTTGAAGCCTTATCCGGACTGAAAAATTCAGGCTGGAAACTGGTTCTGGCGGGAAAAAGGAACGCTTATCATCAAGATCCGCGAATCGAAGCGATAATTAAGGAGTTTTTTCTGGAAAAAGAAGTAATTTTTACCGGTTATATTCCCGAAGAGGAAAAAGCGGCGCTTTTCAAATTGGCGCGGGTTTTTTGTTCTCCTTCGCTTTATGAAGGATTCGGCATTCCTTTGTTGGAAGCGATGCGAATCGGAACGCCGGCGGTAGTTTCCGATATTCCGCCTCATCACGAAGTGGCGGGTGGCGCGGTTTTATTTTTTTCTCCCCAAGACGCGGCAGATTTAAAGAAAAAAATTGCCAGAATCGATGAAGATGCCGATTTAAGGGAGCGTTTGGTTCAGGCGGCCAAGGAAAGAGCGCGAATTTTTTCCTGGAGGAAAACGGCGGAAAAAACACTAGAGGTTTACCGGGAAATAAGCCGGAAAACAGGCTAGTTTTTCTCTTGACCGATAAAGAGTTTTTAGGTAGAATGAAAATGTTATTTTAATTTTAGCGAAGAAGAAATTATGCCGTATTTTAAAGAGGAGCTTCCGTCGGGGAAAAACAAATTTTACCAAAAAAAATGGTTTAAAATAATCAGCGTTATCGCTGTGGTTTTTATTTTGGCGGGCGGAGCGGTTTTTTGGAAGATGGGCAATGTGCTCAATAAGATTTCCAGCGGCAATGTGTTTTCGAGCTTGCTGCACGCCGTGCCGGGCGTGAAAGACGAGTTAAAAGGCGAAGCCGACGGCCGGATCAATGTGCTGCTTCTGGGTATACGCGGAGAGGATGATGCCAGCGGCGGGCTTTTAGCGGATACCATCATGGTTATTAGCGTCAAGCCCTCTGAAAATAAAGCGGCGATGATTTCCATTCCGCGCGATCTGTATGTCACGATTCCGGGAACGGAAGATAAGCAAAAAATAAACGCGGTGCATCTTTACGGCGAAGAAAAAGGCCATGG
>PEVT01000007.1:13038-13335 GCA_002780175.1 Candidatus Moranbacteria bacterium CG06_land_8_20_14_3_00_40_12
ATTAATTGTTGATGCAAAATATGGTGAAATTCTCGGAGCGCATATTATTGGACCCGAAGCGACAGAATTAATTGCTGAAGTTAGTCTTGCAAAATCTTTAGAAGCAACAGCCGAATCGATAATGAAAACTGTGCATGCGCACCCAACTCTATCAGAATCTGTAATGGAAGCAGCCGCTAACGCCTATGGCGGAGCGATTCATTTATGAGTAGGAGTTGTATTTTTACCAATGAGCTTCTAAATAGAATTGATAGGTTTTGTGATAAATGCATAAGTGTTTATGAAATACGTTTAAGG
>PEVT01000036.1 GCA_002780175.1 Candidatus Moranbacteria bacterium CG06_land_8_20_14_3_00_40_12
CCTCCACCTAATTTTTCTTTCGCTCCTCTTCAGAAAAACTTCGGATACACCTAACGTTCAACGCCATTCGCTCGCTCCGCGCGCCGTTAGGCGAAATGCCAATAAAAACGGCACATCATATAACAAGGAATATCCGATTCGCAAGCTAAATAAAATTATTATTTCATTTATGGAAATCCTAAAAGAGTCCGGGCAAGAAAAAAAATCAAAATACGAAGAGCCTCCCTATGCAAAAAAGAAATTAGAAAAAGGAGAATTTGCGATAGGTTATTTCCATGGACAAACTTTTCTTTTTATCCCTAAAACAATAAGCGAAGTTCTAGGTGCTCAACGGATTCGAGATTTGGCGGATCAGATTTTCAGCAAAGAAGTTCTGGACAAATTTGCTGGTTTAGTCAGCAACGATTATGAGCAGTCTTATTTCATGGAACTTCCACCACAGTCAGACTGGGATGATAATCAAATTACAAAATTTATACAAGCCATAAAAGATGAGATAAAAAATGAATAATAATTTTATTCTTAACGCTTACTTATCCAAATTTGTCTTCGTTATACTGCGACAAACTTCAGGTATTCCGATACGTTAAGTGAAATATCCAAAAATTTATTCTTTATTTTATAATTTTTTTGGCAATAGATGTAATATGAAAGCCGCGATAATAGGGACAGGATTTCTGGGAGAACAAATATATAAAGATCTCTTGCCCATTTGTGACGAGATAATTTTAACTCATCATAAAAATAAGAAATATCCAGACTCAAAAGAGTTTGATTTTTTTAATGATGACATCAGCAATATATTGAGTGGCAAAAAAATTGACACGGTTTTTCTTTCGGCAAAAATAGAATTTGAAAAAGATGACAAAAGATTGGCAGATGCAATGACTCGCTTTTTGGATTCGTGCAAGGGCAGTAGGATTATGTATATTTCAAGTGATGGCATATTTGATGGAGAAAGCGGATCATACAAGGAAAGTGATGTTCCGCATCCTGTGACTTTATATGGAAAAAATCTCGAAATTTGTGAGGAGTTGGTAAAAAAATATGCAAATAATTACTGCATCGTCAGACCAAGTTACATGTATGGCTTTGTCGATTCAAATATGGATAGTCGCTTCAGGAAAGTCAGTAAGGATGTTGCTGAAGAAAAAAGGATTACTCGATTTACTGATATGTATAAATCCCCATTGAGTTATCAGCAAGCTTCTGAAGCGATCGTGAAACTTGCATCATCAGAATATAATGGAGTAGTGCATGTTTGCGGTGAGCGAATGAGTGTGTATGATTTTACGAAGGAAGGCATGGAAGCGCTTGGTTTGTCGACGGAAGACTTAATCGGTGAACCAATGCCGAAAGAAAAACCGGTTGATTTTTTGCCGGATACATCATTGGATAATAGTTTGATGCGAGAACTGACAAATGTAGAACCGTCAAATATAAGAGAGGGCTTTGAAAATTCAAGACCAAAATTAATAGATGCAAATGCATTGCCAAAAAAATATTTAAGGTAAAGAAATCTCTGGCTACATCGCATAACAACGCATATCTGGCTCCAAAATTTCTCACTTTTGTATTTTTTACATTAATGAAAAAGAAATTTTCTCGACCCAAATCCCGCTTCGCGGGACATCGCATAGCTACGCATTAAACGAAATTTCAAAAAACAAACTTTTCATTTTTTATATTTGAGCCCTTTTTAATTTTTTTTGGAAATAAAAAAGCCCGCAAGGTTTTCGTCCTTGAACGGGCACTTCACGCTTATTTTCTCAATTTCATCGTAATCTTGGTCTGCTCACCGGTTTCATTGATGACTTCGAAAATGAAATCAATTTTTTCGTCTGGGTTTGTATATCCTTTCAATATCCCAGGAAGAACCTCCTGAAGTTTTTCCTCGGCATCGCCATACATGATTACCGACGCCGCTCCCAGGCGAAGAAGGTTGAGTGGCAACCTTATGCCACCGGCGTCACTGAGGGAGCCAATAGAAACATGTGTTCCTCTCTCTGCCAACTTAATAAAAAGAACTAATTCGTCATTCGATCCTTTCATGCTTTCCTCCTTTTTAAGCATTGTTGGTTGATAAAAATATATAAGCATATCCATGACACTTTGTCCATAGCTGGACGAAAAAATTTTTAAAAGGGCTTAAATTAAGGAAAAATTATCAATTCTTTTTCTGGACTTCACCCAAATTTAACGCCCTAGTTTAGTGGATATTTAACGGTTTGTGCATTGAAATAAAACAACAATAATGATACAGTTTAACCAATAAGGTTGGCGTTAAATTTCAAGATATTCTTAAATGTTATACGCCATTGTTACAAATCAATCATGACTAATGTAGAAGATTTCCTAAAATCCAACGGTATTAAATTTATCCAGCACGAACATTCCGCGGTTTACACTTGCGAGGAAGCGGAAAAATATTGCGGTAATATTCCGGGACTGGCCTGTAAAAATTTGCTGCTAAAAGGCAGGAAAAGCGGGCGGTATTTCTTAGTGATCCTTCCGGCTGAAAAACGGGCAAATTTGAAAAAAATCGGCGGAATGGTCGGCGATAAGCAGATGACCTTTGCCAGCGCCGAAGCACTTCTTGAAAAACTAGGACTTGAGCCGGGTGCAGTTTCGCCTTTCGGCTTGCTGAATGACCAAAATCATGAAGTGGAGGCGTATATTGATAAAAAGGTCTATTGCGCCAAAATCGTAAGTTTTCATCCCGATAGGAATACCGCCTCCCTGGAATTGTCGGGAGAAATGTTCCGCAAATTTCTGCGGGTGATTAGGCATAAAATTAATATAATCGATCTGTAATAACAGCGCGCGTATTCGGATTATAGGCAAAATTATCATTTTTGCCGTTTTCAAGTTATAATTTATTCGCGCTGGTAAATATCAAAAATTATGGAAAACCCAAAGATTGTTATCGTCTTGCCGGCTTATAATGCCGGGAAAACCCTGGAAAAAACACTAAGCTACTTGCCGCGAGATTTAGCGGCGGAGATTATTTTAGTGGACGACAATAGTTCGGATGATACTTTGGAAGTGGCGAATAATTTAAAGATTACCGCGCTCAAGCACGAAAAAAATCTGGGCTATGGCGCCAACCAAAAAACATGTTATCAAGAAGCATTAAAGAGGGGAGCGGATATTGTCATTATGCTTCACCCGGACGGACAATATGATCCCCGAATGGTTAGGGGATTGTTAATGCCGTTAGAACTGGATATTTGCGATATTACTTTAGGAAACCGAATTCGATCAAGAAAAGAAACTCTTAAAAGAGGAATGCCGCTCGTAAAGTATATTTTTAATCGCCTGCTGACTTTTTTGCAAAATGTGGTCTTGAGCCAAAATCTGGGAGAATTTTCTACCGGCTATCGGGCGTATAAGAAAGCAGTTTTAGAAAAAATCAATTGGGAAAGTTTTTCCGATGATTTTGTTTTTGATTCGGAATTTTTGATTGCCGCCGCTTATAATGGATTTCGAATGGGGGACGTGCCGGTACCAACGATTTATGCCGCCGATTCTTCCCAGATCAATTTTAGCCGGTCGGTGAAATATACCCTAGAAACCGTGCTGGCGGTAGTTAAATATATCTTGCAAAAAAGTCGGCTTTTCCGATTTGCGATTTTTAAAAAGCGGGAATTGAAATATGGAAAATAAAATCTGCCAGCATGAAGAATACGAGATCATTTCCGCAATGCCGGAAGCTAAAATTATCCGGTGCCGGGAGTGCCGTTTAGTTCTAGCGCTTAAAGAAAATGGCGCAAAGCCGGATGAAATTTATCAAAATTTTTACGCGCAGGAGAACGCCAGCCGCTTTAATTTCTGGATGGAATTTATTATCAAAACTTTCCGTTTTTGGCGGGCGGTCAAAATAGCTTGGCTTAAGCCTAAAGCGAAAAGTATTTTGGATATCGGCAGCGGACGGGGCTGGATGCTTTATTTTTTGCAGAAATATTTTAAATTCAAAACGGCGGCCGGCACGCAAATTTCTCAAGCGGCTTATGAATTTTCCCGGGAAAAACTAAAACTGGAAATTTATAATCAAGATCTGCTTTCCATTGATTGGAATAAAAATTTCGACTTAATCACTCTTTGGCATGTGCTGGAACATGTTAAATCTCCTGAAGCCTATTTGCATAAAATCCAGGAATTGCTAAAAAAAGACGGATTACTGGTTATTGAAGTTCCCAATTATAATTCCTGGACCAGCGTTTTAACCAAAAAATACTGGTTGGCCCTGGACCTGAAGCATCATTTGACTTTTTTTACGCCCGCGACGCTTACGCAATTGCTCCAGAAATATAATTTTAAAGTTAAAAGTATCGGCACTTTTTCTCTGGAATATTCCGCTTTTACTTCCACGCAAAGTCTGGTTAATCTTATTACCCGGATGGATAATTATTTTTTTGAGTGGCTGCAAAAAGGCGGTTTTAATTTGAAAATAATGGCTCATTTAGTCCTTTTTTCTATCTTATTTCCTATTTGTTTAATTATTAATTTAATTTTATATTTTTCTTGTAAAGGCGAAGTGATAAATATCGTGGCGCAAAAAAACGATGGATAATAATCGGAAAAATCAATATCAAGGAATATTTCTGGATTCCTGGCATCCCTTTCTCTGGATCGCTTCCCTTATTTTTCTGGTATATTTCGCCACCTTATTTTTCAACGTTGTTTATTTAGACGACGATGTTCTGGTGGTGAATCATTATGCTTTTAATAAAAATCTCGGGAATATTCCGGCGGCTTTTGGGGAAGATATTTTCCGAAACCCCCCTGGCGAGGGATCTTTTTACCGCCCCGTTGAAAGACTAACATTTATGTTTGACGCCCAATTCGGCCAAGGAGCAATCGTTTTCATGTCCCATCTTTCAAATATGTTTTTGCATATCATATCCATCTGCTTGCTGTTTAAGCTGCTTCTGAAAATGAATATTAAAAAAGAGACAGCATTTTTGTTTTCGTTAATTTTTGGAGTTCATCCTTTAACTGCCCAAACGGTGGCCTTCATATCGGGAAGAAACGATTCTTTGCTGGCCATATTTATCTTCCCGGCCTGGATGTTTTTTTTGGATTTTCTTGAAACGCAAAAAGGGAAGCCTTATATTTGGCATTTAACTTTTTTCGCGCTGGCTTTGTTTACCAAAGAAACGGCGGTTGTTTTAGCCTTTGTTTGCGTATCATATATTCTGATATTTATTAATTTCAAAAAAATTATCAGTAATTATAAACCATATCTGTTTCTTTTGGCCGGATGGGGAAGCATCCTGTCTGTCTGGTTTCTGGTTCGGCGATCAGTTTTACATACCTTTTTAGCCAATGCGGATATCCAGGCGATTTCTTCAATTATGAAAAATTCGCCGGCACTCATCCCCGCTATAGGTAAAATTATTTTGCCCATCCGATTGTCGGTCTTTCCAATTTTAAAAGACATGACGATGATTTATGGAATTATCGCTTTAACCATATTATTTTTATGGTTTATTTTTTCCAAAAACAAAAATTACCGGTTGATATTATTCGGCGTCTCCTGGTTCGGGCTGTTTATTTTTCTTACGCTCATCAAGCCTGAAAGCACAACGCCGGAATTTTCAGAGAACAGAATTTATATACCCATGTTCGGATTTATTTTTTTACTGTCAGGTTTTGGTAAAATCAGTTTTTGGGATAAAATTAAAAAGAAAATAGATCCGGAATTTTCCAAAAAGATTATCATCGCTTTGGGAATAATCATAATAATAATTTTTTCTTCCATAACGATGTTTCGCAATCGACACTATAGAAATAGAGTCAGTTTTTGGCGGAATGCGGTCGAAACCTCGCCCAGCTCTCCTTTTAATCACATGAATCTCGGCGCGATGTATTATATGGATGGCAATTCTGATGAAGCGGAAAAAGAATTTGAGAAAGCTTTGGAAATAAATTCCCAAGAACCCATGGCTCGCAATAATCTCGGGTTAATTTATATGAATAGAAATGAATTTCAAAAAGCAGAAGAAGAGTATGACAAAGAACTCTTGTTAAACCCCGGCTATTTTGTTACTTATGGAAATAAAGCTATTTTATATGAAAGGATGGGAAGAATCGATGATTCGCTTGATGCTTGGAGAAAGGCTTTGGAAATTAATCCCGGTTACTCAAAAGCGCTGCGCAACCTGTTTATTTATTATCATAAAAAACAAGATAAAGAAGAGGCTATTCGCTGGGCCAAAGAATCCGAAATAAGAGGAATTCCGCTTCTTCCGGAAATGCAAAAGTTGCTGAATTCTTCTGCGTTTTAATCAGTCCCAATCTCTAACGGATTTTTGGAAAAAAAGCGGATTTATTCAAATGACAATTTATATATGATATCAATGAAGACAGAAAATAATAACTGGAAAAATCAATATCAAAGAATATTTCTGGATTCCTGGCATCCCTTTCTCTGGATCGCCTCCCTTATTTTTCTGGTATATTCCGCCACCTTATTTTTCAACATTGTTTATTTGGATGATAATGTTTTAGTGGTAGAGCATTATTTTTTTAATAAAGATATTGGAAATATTCCGGCCGCTTTGGGAGAAGATATTTTCCGCACTCCGCATCAGGGCGGAACTTTTTACCGGCCGATTTTAAGGCTGACTTTTATGTTGGATGCGCAATTGGGCAGAAACGCGATAATTTTTATGTCTCATTTGTCTAATTTGATGCTGCATATTTTGGCCGCTTGTTTGCTGCTTATCCTTTTGATTAAACTTAAGATCAAAAAAGAAACAGCATTTTGGTTGTCCGTAATTTTTGGCATTCATCCGCTAACCGCTCAAACCGTGGCTTTCATATCCGGCCGGAATGATTCATTGCTGGCTGTTTTTGTGTTTCCGGCTTTGTGGTTTTTTGTGGATTTTTCGCAAACATACGGGAAGAAAAATTATTTTTGGCATTTATTTTTTTTAGCATTAGCCTTATTGACTAAAGAAACGGCGGTAATGGTGCCAATGCTTTGCGCCGCTTATGCCATTATTTTTATCGGCAGAAAAAAAATCATAGCCGATTGCAAATATTATTCTTATCTGTTGGCTGGCTGGATCAGTCTTTTCTTAAGCTGGTTGCTGATAAGAAAAGGAGTGCTGAATAATTTTATCGGCAATGCGGATTATCATATTCCTTTGTCTGTCTATAAAAATTTACCAGCACTTATTCCGGCAGTCGGAAAAATATTTCTGCCTTTTGATTTATCAGTTTTTCCGGTTTTGCGTGACATGACAATGGTTTATGGAATAGCAGCTTTAATTTTATTGCTGGCGTGGTTTATTTTATCCCGGAATAAAAATTACCGCCTGATCGTCTTTGGCGTTACCTGGTTTTTTCTGTTTATTTTACTGACTCTAATTAAACCGCAGGATACGACGCCGGATTTTTCGGAAAATCGAATTTACTTGCCGATGCTGGGATTTATTTTTATTTTTTTAGGAATGGGGCGGGTAAAATTTCTCAATTTTCTGAATAAAAAAATAATTCTGGCTTTGAGCCTCTTGCTGATAATTATTTTTTCCTCAATCACGATTTGTCGCAATAAATATTATAAAAATAAAATTAATTTTTGGAAAAATGCCGCCGCCACCTCTCCCAGTTTTGCTTTTAATCATAATAATCTGGGAGCTATGTATTATTTGGATGACAATTTCGATGAGGCGGAAGTGGAATTCAGGAAGGCTCTGGAATTAAATCCGAACGAACAAATGGCGCACAATAATCTCGGTTTAATTCAGATGAAAAAAGAAAAATGGGAGGAAGCGGAAGCGGAATTTAAAAAGGAGCTGGCTATTAATCCCTATTACGACGCGGCGCATTTTAATCTGGGCTTGCTTTATTACCAAATGGGCAGAAAAGAAGAAACCGAAGCGTTTTGGCAAAAAACACTGGAAATTAATCCCAACTATGGAGAGGCTTGGCGTAATCTGGCCATTCTTTTTTATGAAAAAAAAGATATCGCAAAGGCGGCGGAATTTGCTAAAAACGCCCATGTCAGAGGCGCTCAATTGCCTCCCGAATTAATGAAATTGCTGGAAGCTTCCGTTGTTCCCAATATGTTGTTAAAAAAGTAAAAATGAAAAATCCCCCCGCCTTGGCGGAGGGATTTTTAAAATCATCGCGTTATTTCTTTTTTCCGGCGGGTTTTTTCTCTTTGACGGCTGGCTTGATTTTCTTCTCTTTCTTGGCTGTTTTCTTTTGAGCGGTTTTTTCCGCCAATTTCTTGAAGCGGTCGACCCGGCCGGTGATATCAGCCATTTTTTTCTTGCCGGTGTAAAAAGGATGGCAAGCGGAGCAGATTTCAATCTGCATTTCTTTGACGGTTGACCCGGCATGGATCACATGGCCGCAGGCGCAAGTTATTTTGGCGTCGGAATAATATTTGGGATGAATGTCCTTTTTCATTTTTTTGAAATTTTAAATATTTTTAAAGCCTAATTAATCTAACATAAAAGATTAAAATTGACAAGAAATGGCCGGATTGGTATACTTTTTAAGTATAAAATTCCCCGCCAATTTCACTAAACTTAGCCTGATAAGTTTAAATATTGGTGAAATTGGCGGGGAATAAAACTCATACTTTTTGAAGCTTCTGTCCTGTTCTCTTTTGACTTATTAATAAGTCAAAAGAGAAATAAGAAGCTGGTCAATTAGTAGCGGTTGTCCTGCCAAGACTCGCCTCGCTGGCGAAGCGGGCGGGACATAATAATTAAGGATTTAAAAAAATGGAAAACAATAAAAATTCTGCTTTAAAGCGGAAAAAGGAACCCTTGTCAACCGGCGGGGAAGCGGTCAAAGACCAGATAGCAAGAAAAAATGATTTTTTTGCTGATTTTGACTTTGCTAATCTAAAAGTTGATATCCGGGAAATGTTTAAGAGCGGGGCGCACTTTGGTCATCAGAAAGCGCGTAAAAATCCCAAAATGAACGAGTATGTTTTTATGACGAAAAACGGAATAAACATAATCAATTTGCAAAAGACAGTTGAAAAATTGGAAGAGGCGAGAAATTTTATCGAAAAAATTATTTCCGAAGGACAGCAAATACTTTTTGTCGGCACCAAAAAACAAGCCAAAAATATAGTTTTATCCCTGGCGAAGCGTTGCCAGATGCCCTATGTGGTGGAAAGATGGCTGGGCGGAACATTCACTAATTTTGAAGTTATTTCCAGGCGAGTCAAGTTCTTGCGGGATGGCCAGGAGAAACTGAAACGGGGCGAATTTTCCCAATATACCAAATTTGAACAGATGAAAATTATGGAAGAATTGGAAAGTCTGGAAGGAAAGATGGGAGGAATAAAAAATATGATTAAATTGCCCGGAGCCATATTTTTGACCGGAGTAATTGAAGATAATTTGGCGCTTAAAGAAGCTAAAATAAAAAAAATTCCAATTATCGCCCTGGTGGACACCAATGTTGATCCGGAAGACGTGGATTATAAAATTCCGGTCAACGAAGACGCGATTTCTTCTTTGCAGCTGATGCTGGCCTATATCGGCCAAGCCGTGCTGAAGGGCAAAGAAAAAATTAAGCAGCCGGAAGCCGTTAAAAAATAGCCGTTAAAAAAATGGATTTAGAAAAAATAAAAAATTTAAGAGAAAAAACCGGCGCGGGAGTAGTGGATGTTAAAAAAGCTTTGGAAAAATCCAAAGGAAATGAAACACTGGCCCTGGAAATAATCAGAAAAAAGGGTCAGGAAATAGCGGCTAAAAAAACCGGTCGCAGCGCTAAAGAAGGAATTTTAGGCGTGTATGTCCATTCCACCAATAAGGTGGGGGCGATGGTTAAGCTTTTTTGTGAAACGGACTTTGTCGGCCGCAATGAAGAATTCAAAGAATTAGCCAAAGATTTGGCGATGCATATTACCGCTTCCAGCCCGGAATATTTAAATCCGGAAGATGTTCCATCTTCAAGAATCGAAAAAGAAAGGGATATTTGGAGGGAACAATTTTTAAACCAGGGGAAAAAAGAAACGATGCTGGATAAGATTTTAGAGGGCAAGGAAAAGAAGTTCCGGGAAGAAATAGCGTTGATGGCCCAGCCTTTTGTCAAAAATCCGGAAATAACCGTTAAAGAATTAATTCAGGAAAAAATAGGAAAAATCGGAGAGAATATCCAGGTCGGAGAATTTTTTAGGTTTGAAATTTAATTTATGAATAAGGTTTTAATTATCGCGCGTTCCTGGGAAGGGCCACGCCTTTATTGGGCACAAGAGGATCTGGAGCAGGGAGACATAGTGGTGGTGCTTTCCGACCAATCAGATTCGGGGGAGTTTGGAAAAGTGGCGGAAATAAATTTGGCAGTCAAAGAGGATCCGGCCAACAAAATTTTGCGAAAAATTATTCAAAAAGAGAAAAGCCCTTACCAGGAAAATAAAAAACAGGCCAAAGAAATAGTGGATTTTGCCAAAGAATCGGCCAGGAAAAACGGGTTGGAAATGAAAATTATTGATGCCGTCGTGAGCTTAGACGGAAAACAGGCAATTTTAGCGTTTGTTTCCGACGGCCGGATTGATTTCAGAAACCTGGTCAAGGAAATCGCCGGTAAATTCAAAAAAACAATCCGGATGCAGCAGATTGGCTCTCGCGACGAAGCCAGGAATATCGGCGGTTATGGAATTTGCGGGAGGGAATTATGCTGCGTGAGATTCGGAGGCAATATGCAAAGCATTACTACGGACATGGCCCGCTGCCAGCAAATTTTTCACAGAGGTTCGGAAAGAATTTCCGGATTGTGCGGGAGATTAATGTGCTGTCTGGCTTATGAATCGGAGCAGTATAAAGAAATGCTCAAAGGAATGCCGGAACTGCACAGCATAGTTGAAATTCCGGAGGGCAAAGGAACAGTAGTGGAAATCAACGCGATTTTACAGGAAATCAAGATAAAATTGGAAAGCGGAAAATATATTTCAATTAAAAAAAAGGATTTAATTCGCTAGCGCCAGAGTTTCAGCCGGCAAGCTGGATTTAAATGGATTTTTCGCGAGTTGTTGTGAAAGAAATCCGGAGCTTGTCTGAAAGCGGATACTATTTTTAAAGTAAAAAATATGAATTATTCCCTCATTCCTCCCATAGCAGTCATTTTAAGCTTGGCGGCTATCATTGTTTTTTTATTCAAAAAATCCCCCAAAGTGTCCGAAATTAAAGAAATTCAGCCATTGTCCGTTAAATCGGCCGGAGAAAAAAACTTTTCCGGGAAAAATAGAAGAATTTTCAGAAAAATAAACCTTCAGGAAACTAAGCGTAGACTGTTGGCTTTTTTAGAAAAAAGGGTCGGAAATATCCGGAATATTTTTTTGAAGATGGAAGTTGTTTTTGGCGGCTGGGTACAATCTTTGAGGAAAAAAAGGAATAAAGAATCAATTGAAATTAAAAAACAAGCCGAAGAAACAGAAATAATGGATAAAATCAAAAAATATAAATTTGAAAATTTAAAAAAAGACACTCCTCAATCTCCGCCAGTTTCTAAACTTAATAAAAAATCGGAAACAGAAAAAACATTTAAGCCGATAATCAGTGAAAAAATAGTCAAACCCGGAATTCAAACGGAAATAAGAAGCCGCTTAGAAGAACTCCTGATTGAAAGAGTGGCTTCCAATCCGAGAGACATCGAGGCTTATGAAAGATTGGGAGAATATTATCTGGAAATGGAAAGTTTTGAATTCGCCAAAGAATGCTTCAAGCAGATTTTAAAACTCAATCCGACTAACCGCAACGCCAGATACAAAATAAGACGGCTGGAAAATTTATTAAGCAAGTAGTTTTTAAATCGAAAAAGTTGGAAGAGAGCGAACTACCTTAGCTCAGCTGGTTAGAGTCCCGCACCTTTTGCCGAGGTAGCTCAATGGCAGAGCAATGGTTTTGTAAACCATAGGTTGGAGGTTCGATCCCTCTCCTCGGCTCCTAGGCAAAAGGTGCGGGATAAACTATAGGTCGTCGGTTCGATTCCGACCGCTGGCTCTGAAAAATTTTGGTAAAATGGTGTGGGGTAAATAGGTCGTCCCTTAAAAATAAAAAATAATTTTTCATTTTGATTTTTAATTTTTTAATTATTGTCGGGTAGGTACCAAAGTGGTCAACTGGATCTGGCTGTAAACCTGTCGGCTTGCGCCTTCGGGGGTTCGCCCCAGCATACGCGGGGCGTCCGGCGGATGCCGGACGAATCCCTCCGAGTATTTTTTAAAATATGTATTACGTGTATATTTTATTAAGTAAAAAAGATGGCAATTTTTATGTAGGCTTTACGAATGATTTGAAAAGAAGAATAGATGAACATAAAAAAGGAAAAGTTGCTTCCACAAAAAATAGATTGCCGATAAAATTATTATGCTATGAAGCATATTTGTTCAAGAGTGAAGCAATGAGAAGAGAAAAATATTTAAAAAGTAGCGACGGGAAGAAAGATTTAAAAAAGCGTTTAATAGAAAGTTTGAAAATTTAAAAATGAATCGGGCAGGTGGTAGAGTGGTCTATTACAACAGGCTGTAAACCTGTCGGTTTCGGCCTTCGGGGGTTCGAATCCCTCCCTGCCCACCAGTATCAAACTTTCAGATTTTTTCCCGACCAATTCGGCGGCGCAACGCGCCGCCTCATACG
>PEVT01000005.1:0-1226 GCA_002780175.1 Candidatus Moranbacteria bacterium CG06_land_8_20_14_3_00_40_12
CCTAATGGAATTGATACGCGCCAGTTTCGGCCGTCGGTTTATAATTTTGGAAGTCCGACTTCCAAAATGGAAGTCGGACTTCCACGATCCTGGAATACTTTTAAAATTTTATGCGTGACGAGAATTACTCCCAGAAAAAACATTCGTTGTTTAATTGAAGCTTTTAACCAGCTGCGCCGGAAATACGCTAATTTAAATTTACAGATAATCGGAGAAGGGGATGAAAAAAATAATCTGGAAAAACTGGTTGGAGAACTGGGAATAGAAAAAGAAGTCGATTTTGTCGGTCTTTTGCCCCACGAAAAATTGCCGGCTTATTATCAGAGCGCTCGCGTTTATGTCCTGCCGTCGCTGAATGAAGGCATGAGCAACTCGATGCTGGAAGCGCTGGCTTCCGGCTTGCCGCTTTTAGCCACGGATACCGGAGGCACGAAAGAGTTGATTGAAGACGGCGTCAACGGGTTTGTGCTTAAAATGAAAAGCGCCGAAGATATCGCGGAAAAGCTGGAAATTTTAATCCGAGACGAAAACTTAAGAAAAAAAATGGGCGCGGAGAGCCGGAAAAAAGCGGAAGGGATGGGGTGGGAATCCATAGCTAAAAAGTATATTAGTATAATTAAAAGAGTTAAAGGGTTAGAGAATTTTAAATTTTAAGTTTTAAATTTTAAATCAATTTCAAATATTTTAATTTTTAAAATTTAGTAATTTAGTAGATTTTTCACCCTAGGCGGATCAGTCTTGGGCTGACAATTAAAATTTAAAATTTGTAATTTAAAATTAATTCATGGTTAGTGTTTTTCAAAAAAAGATATTAAAGTTTATTTTGAAATTACTGATAAGCGCTTTTTTTATCGGTTTGATTATTTACAAAGTTGATTGGAGCGAATCCTGGCAATATCTGCGGAAAATTGAAATTTGGCAGATCGCGATTTATCTGGCAGTGATTTTTAGCGGTCTTTTTATTTCAGCTAAAAAATGGCAGGAACTCTGCCTTTTCAAAGGTTTGCGGGATTCTTTTCTGAATTTTTTCAAACTTTATCTGACGGGAGCTTTTATTAATAATTTTGTGCCTTCAACCATCGGCGGAGATATTTTCCGGGCCTATCAGATTGGAAAAAAAGCCAAAAAATATTCCCAAGCGACCGCGGCAGTGGTGATGGACCGCTTTACGGGACTATTGGCGCTGATGCTTATGTCGCCGATTTTTTTTCTGCTGAATTTTTCCC
>PEVT01000005.1:1268-13617 GCA_002780175.1 Candidatus Moranbacteria bacterium CG06_land_8_20_14_3_00_40_12
GCGGAAAATTTTAAGTTTCCTGCCGGATAAAATAATAAATTTTCTCGAAGAGCTGGCGGATTTTGGTAGTGATTTAAAGATTTTTGGCCGGGCAATGATCTATTCCTTTCTTTTTAACCTGATCGGAGTGGGTTTGGCTAACTTAATCTTATTTTGGAGTTTGGGAATCAATATTGATTTGCTGGATTATTTTTCCGTCATATTTCTCATCAGCATCGTAGCCTCGATTCCGGCGGGCGTGGGGCTTAAAGAATGGGCCTATATCGCGTATTTTGCTCCTTTGGGCATCAGTATTCTGGGGGCGGTGATGGTGGCGATTCTCAACCGTTTTCTGCAAGGGCTGGTCAATTTAGCGGCGTTGCCGATTTATCTTAAATCGAAGAAGTAATAAAAGTGTCATCCCGCACTTGATGCGGGATCCAGAAAAATGAAAAGTTACTTTGTTTATATAATGGCGAGTCAAAAAAACGGAACTTTATATATTGGAATTACCTCAAATCTGATAAAAAGAGCCTGGGAACATAAAAATAATTTAGTCGAAGGTTTTACAAAAAAATACAAAGTGCACAGGCTTGTTTATTTCGAACAAACAGAAAATGTCCAAAGCGCGTTAATAAGAGAAAAACAACTTAAAAAATGGAGAAGAAAATGGAAAATAGAATTAATTGAAAAAAATAATCCTAATTGGAATGATTTGTATAATAATCTAATAAAATAACTTGATTCCTGCTGAAATTTATCCCGGACTGGATTCCCGCTTTCGCGGGAATGACAAGCGCGTGGCTGGAATGATAATTTTTTAAAGAATATTTTTTAACTAATACCAAAAAAGCGTCTTTATCTTTCCTCCGCTTTGAATATTTTGATAAAATTTCCGGGGCGGTTGTTGATATTTAACTGCCAAACAGTATTTTTTGAAGAATAGAAGGGGTAAGCTTCTATTATTTTCCCCTTATTCCAATTGGGGCTTTTTGACGACCAATAAGCAGGTTCATATCTTATTGCTCCTCTTCTGGTCAAGACATAATAATCAACCGGCTGATCGAACTTATAATCGGTAGAGCAAGCGCCTTTAAAAAATTCACAAGTTCCGTAATAATCCGCCCAGACGGTCAGGTTTTTCGCATCGGGAAGATTATTGAGATAATCCGCTGCTTCATATCCGCCAAAACCCCAGGCATCGCTCACAATTAAATTTTTGGGAAGCAAAAAGGAGGCATAATTATAATAAAAAGGTTTAACGCTCCAAAGCGTCAAGAAACTTATTATTAAAATCAAGAAGGAAAAGATTATTTTTGAATTTAAGGAAAAATTAAATTTTTTGAATATTTCCCGAATTCCTAAAACAGCCAGAAATCCTGCTAGGGGATAAAGAAGGACGAGGTATCTGGCAGTTAAAAGGACTCCGGAAATTATTCCTCCCGAGAGAAAAATCATCATAAAAATTGAAAGGGACAAACCTAGCGGTGTGCAATTGTCATCTTCTTTTTTTCCGAATATTTGGCTAAACCAATAAAAAATAATCAAGCCCAAGACAATCGGGGTCAGCGAAAAAACCAGCGGATAAGTTTCTAATAATATTTTTCCTCCCAGCCCGGTTTCCAGAACGAAGGCATCGGTGGACCTGGCATCTACGGAAATTTTTGCAGTATCAAAGAGGTTTAAACCGAAAATCCAATTGGCTAGCACCACAAAGAATAAAAACAACAAAAATCCGTAGAAAATCGGAATAATAAATCTTTTTATCTTCTCGAAAAATATTCCCAAGCGGGAAATAATCCGGGCTTTAAAGATAGCAGCGTCCAAAAAGAAAAGAAGAGTAATTAGTATAAAAGGCAGGGCGATTTTTTTTATTCCTTCCGATCCCAGGGTTTGCAGATACATAATTTTAGGGTTTCTCAAAGCTGCTGGCATGAAAAATCCCAAGACCACGCAAGATAAAAAGAAAATTATCGCTAGCCAAAAAATATTTTTATTAAAATAAGCAGATGATTTATAAGAGTCGGAAGAAAAAAACCTTTTATAATTAACCAGGTATTTGATCAATATGAAAATAAAATAAAAAATAAACAATATGTTGGCGGTATATTTTGAAAGAAGCGCTAATCCGGTAAAAAATCCGGTTAACAGGATAAATTTTTTTTCATCGGTTTTGGCGAAAGCAAAAAAAGAAAAAAGAGCGGCAATGGAAGTTGACCAAAGCAAAGCATCCGGATTGATTATGCGGGATATTCCAAGGATGATAGGAGATAAAATAATAAAAGAAACAGCTAGCGCGGACAAGAGTTTGTTTTTCAGAATTTTCCCGATAACCCAAAAAAGATAAGCGGCAAGAAATAAATTAAAAATTATTATAGGAGTCCGGAAGCTGGAATAAAAGCGTTCGGAATTTTCAGAGTCGTAGCGGTCTATTCTTTCTAATTTTTCAAAATGGCCCTGGGGATTTTTTTCCTCCAAAAGCCCGATTCCGGAAACTAAGGCCAGGGATACTCCAGGCTTGTCATTGATGCGGGTTTTTTTGAAATTCCGATCTTCCAAAGCTTTAAAATATTGGGGGATGCGCTCGTAGAGCCAATAATGTTCATCAGCCGTAACAAATTTTCCGATACGGTAAAAGCCAAAATAGAAAAACGTCAGCATTGAAAGCGCCAGGATTATGATTGCGGATATTTTCCCCTTTTTCCCCATCCCAGTAGTAGAATTTTGACCTTATAAACCACCCAATGATTAATAATATCAAAACTTAAAATAAAATTATTATTTATGTCCTAAAAGATTGATAAAATTGAGCGAAGCCTAGTCAAAATTTCACTACTGGGTATATTCTGCTAATTCTCAATTATTTTCTCCGCTTTGATTATTTTGACGAAATTATTCGGCCGGCCGCCTAATCGCAAACAAAAATCAGTGTCTTCCATTTCATAAATCTTGTCCAGACGGATAATAGAATCATGGCCGCCATTGAAGCGGGAAAGAGTCATTTTGGTGGTGCGGGCTTCCCGGCCGGCGGAAACGACGAAATAATCAAAATCAACTTTTTCTTTTTCCAAACCGATGGCGCTAGAGCAATTGCCATTGAAAAAAGAGCAAACCCCGCGCTTGTCGGTCCAGATGGAAAGATTGCGGGCGTCAGGCAGGCTGTTTAGATATTGCGCCGCCTCGAAACTCCCATCGCCCATGTCCTTGAGATTGAGGACGTATTTTTCCGGCAGCAACGAACTGGCGTAGCTGAAATAAAAAGGCTTGACGGACCACAAGCTGTAAGCGGAAAAAAATATAAAAATAAAATAAATCAACGGTAAAAATACATACTTTGGTATATACTTGAGTATATACTTGTTAAAAATATCCGATTGGACAAAATTATGGATACTTATTCCGGCTAGAATAAAAACCAGGGGAAAAATGATTATCTGATAACGGATAGTGGCGCTCACATGGCTGAAAATAGAAGCCGTGTAATAAACAAGAATAAAGAGGATTAAATAAAAAGCTATAAAATAATTTTTGTCAGGTTCTTTTTTAGAGAAGACGTTGAACAAACCAAGTCCGATAATAGAAAGGAAAGCGATGGGCGCGATGCCGAAAAATAAAGAATAAAAATTGGCCAGCATCATTCCCAGAAAATTATTAGCCGAAAAGGAAGATTTGGGGGAGGCGATAATGGATTCCAGATCGTAAAACTTCATTCCGCTATAAGTGTTAAACAGCATTCCCAAGGTAAAAAGCAAGAAAAAGGCGAAAATAACTTTAATCATCGGCCGGCCGAAACGAGAGAAGAAACGCATGATTTTTTCGGTTAGACGATTTTTCCAAAAAATAATATCGGCTAAGATAAAGGCAATAATAGCGATAAAAAATGGCCAAACAGGCAAAAAAGCCTTGGAAAGAATGGTTCCTTCCAAAAGACGGCGGATATCCACCCAGGCGGCCGGTAAAAAAAGATAAAAAGTGAAAAGCGATAAAACGATCAAAACAAAATAATCGCCCAGGGATTTACGAAAGTAATGAGTGATACCTTCTTTTTCATAGCGGGATTTACGGACGATATATTCCAAAAAAATCAGCAGAAAATAAAAAATATACAAAATATTGGCGACATATTTGGTTAAAATGGAAAAACCTAAAAATATGCCCGACCAAAAAAGATATTTTTTGGTTTTCTTTTCCAGATAAATAAAATGGCTTAAAAGCGAAAGCGAAAAAAATGTCCAAATAATCGCGTCCGGGTTGACAATAAGCGAAATGCCCAAAAGCAGAGGGGAAAGACCGATGAAAACAAAAGAAATCAAAGCGGCGGTTTTGCCAAAGAGTTTCCGGGAAAAAATATAGATAACCACCAACATCAGCAAATTAAAAATAAAAATCGGAAAACGGAAAGCGAAATTGAATTTTTCCACCGCCGGAGTTTTATCGGGAAGCTTCTGCAAAAAAAAGTCGGTATAGTGATCGGGATTGACTTGTGCCAATCCGATTCCGGAAAGAATGGCCACGGTTATGCCCGGCTTGTCGCTCACCATAGTTTTCCAAAATTCTCCATCGGCGACATTATTCCAAAATTTCTGGATCCGGCCGGTATCGGAAGTCCACAGCGGCTCATCCACGGCGGCAAAACTACCCAGGCGGCTTAGGCCGAAACTGAAATTTAAAATAAGCACGGAAGTTAATATGAGAATGGCGACTAAACCCTGGCGCTTGAACCAGGAAAATATTCTATTGAAAAAAAATCCTTCCGGAACTTCTTTATTTTCTCTGAAGTCATGGAAAAAATCAGAAAGGCGGCCATAATTTTCATATTTGAAGAAAAAATAAAAAAGAACCAGCATCGGGTAAAGATTGGCTAAAATCTTGAAAAAATGATAAAAGGGGATAGTATTGAAATAAATGGAATTCCAAAATCCCCAAAGCAAGATTAATTCAGTCGGCAGAAAAACTAGGAGCGATTTCTTGATTAAATAATCATTACCGGCGGATTGGCCCAGAAGATAGAAAAGAAAACCCAAAAAAAACAACAAGCCGAAAAAATAAGCTGAATAAATTATCTTCAATCCGAAAAACATCAGAGGCGCCAGGCTCTTTACTCCCAAAGAAATAAAAAAAAGGCTGACCAGAGCGAAAAATAACGAAAAGAAGAGCCAATAAAAATTTTCTTTTTGGAAAAAACCGCGGACAGGTTGCATCATAAAAAAGTTTGCTTATTATTAGAGAGTGGCTTAAAATATAATACAAAGTGAACAATTTGCTGAAGAATATAAATTTTCTCAAAATTTATATTTTTTCAGCGGTTTCGTTTAGTTGATTAAATTATATAAGATATCGGATGAAAAATAAAGCCTGGCTATTTTTGCGTAAAAATTACATAATTATAACTTTAAGCCTGATAATTCTATTGGGCGCTTTTTTACGGCTCTATCATTTTTCCGATTGGCTGCATTTTGAATTGGATCAGTCGCGGGACGCCAAAGTCATCAATTTAGCTCTTGAGGAAGGCCCGGATAATCTGCCGCTTTTGGGACCGAAAGCGGCTGGCAGTTTTTTACGCTTAGGTCCGGTCTTTTATTATTTTCAGTATCTAAGCGCCCTTATTTTCGGAGGGACGCCGGCCGGGATGGCGCTCATCACGGCGCTTTTCGGCATCGGAGCGATTCCGCTTTTTTATTTTTTGGTCAAACGCTATTTTGCCGACAGATTAAGCTTGAGTCTGACTTTTCTTTTTTCCGTTTCTTTATTTTTGATAATGTATTCGCGCTTCAGCTGGAATCCCAACGCGCTGCCTTTTTTCGCGCTACTGACTTTTTTGGCCATGCTGCGCAGCGTTGACCCGGAAGAAAAAAGAAAAGGCTTGTGGCTCGTAGTTTTTTTTGTTGCCCTGACCCTGGCTTCTCAATTGCATTTTTTAGCTTTGGTCACTTTACCAGTCATCGCTTTTTTCTTTTTTCTGGCGCGCTGGCCGAAAGCGAAATGGTATTTTTGGATTATCGGCGTTTTAGCGGCGCTGCTTTTTTATTTGCCGCCTATTTTGAACGATATTAAAACGGGAGGCGGCAATTTTCGCCAGTTCTTAAAAGTGGCCGAGAGCCGTTCCACGAAAGATGAGCACAAAATGGCATCGAAAATGATAAAAAATTACAATGAACAAGCTTTAGGTTTTTGGCTCATCTTAACCGGAAAAAATGAAGCGGAATTACCCAGGATTATTCTTTGGGAAGGGGATCAAAATCTGAAAATTATCTGCGATCAGGATTGCCATGATCGATTGGCTCACGGAAAAACAGCCTGGTTGTTTTTTACCGCCGGAATATTTTTAGCGCTAGTGAATTTTTTCCGATTAAAAAAGGAAAAAGGGATCCGAAAGGATTTTCTATTGCTAACGATCCTGTGGTTTGCCGTTATTTTCGCTTTTTATACCCCTCTTGCCTTTGATCTTTCCCCGCGATTTTTTTTGCTGATTGCGCCGCTCCCTTTTATTTTCCTGGGATTTCTGACAGAGCTGGGAGAAAAATATTTGCCCGGCAAATGGAAATTTGCAGGCTTAATTTTAATAATCATAATGGTTTTTATGAATTCGCGGGAAACTAAAAAACGCTTTGCCGAATTGAAAAAAGCGCCGATGGAAAATATAACCATCGGACCGGACAGGATTCTCAAAGAAAACACACGAGTGACGCTTCTCCAGCAATATTTAATCGTTGATTACATAGAAAGTTTCTATCAAAAAAACCAATTTCCGGTTTATCTCAACAGCGATCCGCAATACCGCCGTTCTTTCCTTTATCATCTGGATCGGCGCCGCATTCCCAGAGAAGATTGGCGCAATATCATAAGCGATAAAAAAGTATACCAAAACGGAAATTATTTTTTGGTTTATCCGACGCTGTCCAATACGGAAAAAGACTTGAAAAAATACCGGGCGGATTACGCGGTGATTGGAGAAAAAAGATTCGGCACGCTCATGCTTTTTCAGCTGGAACCGAAAAAAGAAGCCGTGAACGCCGCGCAGCAGGAAATCCAGCCCAAAGGAAAACCCCGGAGCGAAGTGGGAGTGCCGGTCCGCTATCGGTGGGAAGAAATTTTCAATGATAACAGCGAAGAAGAATAATCATTAAATTCAAATGACAAATATCATAATTGTCATTGCGAGCGAAGCGAAGCAATCTAATAAATTTAAAAATTAGATTGCCACGTCGCTTATAGCTCCTCGCAAAGACAAAATTTGAAATTTGAAATTTTACGCCTATGTTTACTAAAAAAAACGCCTACATAATTTTAGCGGTTATAATTATTTTCGGAGCCTTTCTGCGATTCTATAAGCTGGGCGACAACGCTTTCGTGGCGGATGAATTTTTAGACATCAATTCCACTTACGCTTATTTCAAGACTGGCGTGTGGCAGAATTGGGACTTTAATTTCGGCCAAGTAAACAGCGAAAATGTTTTCGCGGCGCGGGACGAGCGGGCCTGGATTTATAAATGGCAAGTGGCGAAGATTTTTCAATTTTTGCCGCCAACGGAAGGCGTAGCGAGATCCGTGAGCGCTTTATGGAGCGTTTTGACCATATTTTTAATTTATTTAACAGGCAGTTATTTCACCAAAAATAAAACTATCGGACTGCTTGGCGCCGGACTTTTTGCCTTAAGTGTTCAAGGGATAGAAATGGGCCGGCGGCTGCGGATGTATGCCATGTTTTTGCCGGTCTATTTGCTTTTTTCCTGGCTGATTTTCCGTTTTCTGGAAGAAAAATACGAGGGTAAAAACGGCTTTTTAAGGCGTTTTAGCGAAAAATGGGATATTAACCCGGTCTATCTGATCCCCGCGTTTTTGGGCGGAATTTTGAGCTTAATGACGCATCAACTGACGGCTAATATTGTTTTTGTCATCGGGTTTTATCTGCTTTGGGGAGCGATAAGGATTTATAAAAAAGAGAAAATTTATCGCAATAAATATTTTATTATTTTAAGTCTAGCCGTTTTGGGAATTATTTTAGCCGGCATAATCGCGCCGAAAGAAATCGCGTCTTTTTCCAGGGAACTGCAATTTTTCAATAATCATTGGGAATATATCGGCATAGCCTTGTCTGATTATAGCAATGGAATTTTGGCAATAATGCTTTTAGTTTTGGGAGCGTATTTTATCTGCCGAAAACAAGAATTGTCCCAAGAAGGCAATTTTCTGGTTATTTCTTTTTTAGTTCCGCTTTTAGCCGCTATTTTTCTCTGGAGCCGGAATGTCGGAGCGCAATACATTTTTTTCATAAAACCGTTTGTGATTATCTTGATTGCTGCCGGAATTTATTATCTGGCTAAATTTTTAAAAGATAATTTGGGAGAATACGGGAAAAAAGCTTATCTTCTGACAATAATCATTCTACTTCTGATTCTGCCCAATTACGCTTATTTTTTCCAAAGCGTCAATACTTATAATCAGACATCCCAATCGGACAATCCCAATTACCGCAAAATTTTTACTTATTTTAAAAAAGCCAAAAATGAAGGAGATGTCTTAATCACCCGCAATTTCCGCAATTATTATTGGAGCGGAACCAAAGTTAAAGTTTTTGATTTTGGCGGAGAACTGGCCAAAGAAAAATTATCAATTGCGGATATTCAAAAAATAACCGCGGAAAACAAAAGCGGTTGGTTTATTTTTTCGGACAACGACGAAAGCTATATCGCCAATGAGGTGATAACTTACGCCCAAAAGAATTGGGAAAAAATCAGTAATGTGCAAGTGCGGGGGAAGATAACGGTTTATCATTGGGGAAGCAGTATATAGCATTATGTCATTCCGAGCGAAGTCGAGGAATCTAATAAATTAGATCCTCACGTCGTCCCAAAATTTTGGGACTCCTCAGGATGACAATATATATTAATTGTTTTCTAAAGTCGGCTTGATTTCTTCCGACTTTTTTCTTTTAACCAGAGCGAGAACATAATCCCAGTCTTTTGGGGTTATTTCTCCCAGCAAATAAAGCACGGATAAATACAGAACAAAAAGAAGAAGCGACCAGATAAGGAAAGTGAATTCCCCCCGGGGGAAAATCCAGCAAGCGAAAAAAAGAGCCGCGGAGGCGATAAAAATTTTTACAAAACTTTTTAAAACGATGGTTACTTTGAATTCTCGATAAAGGTAAAAAAGCATAATGAGCATCACGGTCAAAGAAGTGATGGAAATGGCCCAAGCCGAACCCAGAAGCGCGTATTTTTTAATCAGGATGTAATTCAAAAGCGCGTTTAAAAATACTCCGATTATCGAGATAATCATCGGGATTTTAGTTTTGCCGGCGCCGTTCATAATGAAGCTTAAGACGTAAAAAACCGTTAAAAAACCAACGCCGTAAACTAAGATGGACATCGGCCGCGCCGCTTCCAAATACTTGCTGCTATAGAAAAACTGGATGAGCGGAGTGGAAAAATAAGCCATAAGGATGACGATGGGAGCCAGTAGAATTAGCATTATTCGAAGGGACCAGCCGATAATTTGGCTGGTTTTCGTTTGATTGCCTTCCGCCGTACTTTGGGAAATAATCGGCAGAATCATGATGGTCAAGGCGGAAAAGAGATAATAAGGAATTCGTCCGATGGTGAGGGCGCTATTATAGATGCCGGTCAAATGGTCGCTGCGGAGAATACCTTTAACTAAGTATAAATCAATGCTGATAAGCAGTTCATAAGCTAAAAAGAAAATAACTATCTGCCAGGCGTAATTCAATAATTTTTTGGCTGGAAAAGCGGTTTTCCATCCGGCCGGATATTTTTTGGCGATCCAAAATTTGTCAATAATAATCGCCAGAAAAGAAACGGAAAGTGGAGCCAGGATATAACCGGAAACGGAACCATTCACGCCGAAAAAGTAAGCCAGGGTTATGACAAAAATAATCCGGAAAAGGGAACGGCTGGTTTTTAAAATCGATTGGACATTGAATTGGTGCAATCCGATGAAATATTGAACATAAAAAGAAGTCAGGGCAAAAGCCGGAATAATAAGAGAGGATAATTGAAAGAGGGGCGTAAGAGTCGGGTCATTAAGCGCCCAAGCGATCAGTGGAGCGGAGAAAAAGAAAAGCAAAGCGATGCCGCCCATCAGGAAAAATTGCATTTTGGCCGCCTGGCGCTTAATAGATGGAACCATCTCCGGATTTTTTTCAAAAATTTCACTCAAATACTTAGTCATGGCGGTCGGAATGCCCCGGCCGATTAAAATGATAACCATGGTAGTTAGGGTGACAACCAAAGAAAAGCGACCATAATCGGCAGGGCCGAGAATCCGTCCAACGACGCTGTGGACGACATAACTGGAAAGATTGAAAATAATTTCCGAAATTATTACCCAAATGGCCGATTTAGCTAAATTCATACGAGTTTTCTTATTTCTTCAAATATTTCTTCTTTATTTCTATTTCCGTCAATAGCTCTTAAATTCCATAGAGGCGCCATGGTGTCGTATAATATTTTTTTCGCTTGTAGATATTCCAATCCCTGATCCGGCTTTTGCTCGCGCCGCATAATGTTTTCCGGGGATGTTTCAAGATGAATAGCAATGTCGGGAGTCAATATCCCCCTTTGTAAAAGGGGGGTTGGGGGGGATTTATAATCTTTAAAATCCCTCTCTAACTCTCCCTTTTCCAAAGGGAGAAAAATATTATTTAAATATTCAATATTAATAACGCTGTCATAAAAATATCTGTCCGAAATGATATAATCAAAGCCTTCTTTTTCTAATTTTTTATATAATTTTTTAAAGCGGCGCAGATCTATTCCAAGAAATATTTTTCGTAAAATTATTCCTATTTTTCCAGCTTTAGTCATACTCTTTTCTTTTTTGGGCATGGAGCATTTTTTAAAGAGTTTGCAAATCAGACAATGCTCGCGGAAAAAGGCGGAAATTTTATTGGCTAATCCGAATTCAATCGCGTGGAAATAAAAAACTTTCCGGCCTTGATTTTGCAGATAAGATTTTAATAATTCAATCTGGGTGGATTTGCCGGAGCCGTCCAGGCCGGAAAGAGAAACAATTTTCATAACGGGTTTTTTTTAATGTTTTTAAGCGCCGGATTGGTTGGGGGGGCATAAATCCGTGTCGTTCTGACATTAACATGACTCGGCAGTTTTTGGGGATTTGCAAAAAAATACGCTATCCTTTTTTAGAAATAATCTTTTCTGAATATTATCACAATTTGCGTAATATACAAATTTTAGTTATTATTTAAGCATAAAATTCGCATAAAAACGAGTTATGCAAAATCATTTTTTTAAATAATAATTTATGAAAGCATATATAACTTGCCCCTGTAGTCATTCTCAAAATAGGTTGAACCTTTTGCCTATAATTGAGGCAGTTGCAAAAAACAGCGGCCTCGACACTTTTGTATTTGAAATTGGCGGTACTCCAGAAGAGATTTTTAACCGCGACTATTCAAATATTAAGGACAGTGATTTAATTATTGCTGAAGTGTCTGAGAGGAATCACGGCGTTGGTATTGAAATTGGGATGTCCTACTGTCTCGGCCTAAAACGAATCCTGTTGCTTCACGAGCAAGAAAATGTTACGAAACTAGCGCAAGGTATGCCCGATACTACCATAATCCGCTACAAGGATGAGGATGACTTGAAAACAAAGCTTGAAGCCACGCTTTCAAAAATTATGATTTAAAAAAATGACCCAAGCCCTTCGGGTCGCATAACAGCGAATATCTGGTTCGGTCTTTTCCGAAAGAGCTCACGCAAGTCCTACACTTTTTAGTTCTTATAACGAATAACGAGGAGAGAAAACGAAATAGCTCTGGAGCTAGCCTTGGTTTTTAATTTTAAACCAAGAGTAAAAACATAAAACTAGGTTTTTATGTTTGAGTAGTTTCCCCTCCTCGCTTCAAATTTATATCAAGAACTAAAAAGTGTAGAACTTCAGATATTCGGATACGTTATCGGAAATATTGCTCTTTTACAAAATGCTTTTAGAAAAATTCTAAGCGAAAGGAGGTGAGGCCTATGCTCCATGCCATGATTACCGTCTAATTGGCGCTATGAGGTATGCTGCTTGCTGTCCAGGACTCAATAGGGCAAAAGTCAGGTTCACATAACGCACCCTGTTCCTATTGACGAGGAATTGCTGCTGTTCCCTCACAAGCGGCCAGTCCAAGCTACCCCATGTGGAGGAGAAAAGGCGGCTCCGACCCAGCGGGTAAACAGCAGAAAGGTGAAAACCTTTGGCCGCGTGAGACGGCCCAGGTGGAGAGACGCTGGATCTCATCTAACAATCCACAGGGGATGATGCAAATGTGTCATCCTACATTCTACCCACAAGTGCAACATTGGGATGAAAAAGAAACTGCAATCGGTATAATGGATAATAC
>PEVT01000015.1 GCA_002780175.1 Candidatus Moranbacteria bacterium CG06_land_8_20_14_3_00_40_12
GATTGCACATGGGAATTAATTTTCAAACGCCGATTCAATTAATCAAGTGTTTCCAAGCTATTGGATAGAAAACGTGGGTAAGCGTAATTTGGCTCAAATAAAGACAATTTTGGCTATAGATTATGGAAAGTCTAAGGTCGGTTTGGCATTGGGCGATAATTTAGTGAGAATCGCTTTCGCGTATAAAACTTTGCCCAATAATAAAAATTTTTGGGAAATTCTGGCTAAAATTATCGCTAAAGAGGAAATAAAAAAAGTGATTATCGGCCGGCCGGGACACAATAATTTTAAAGACAGCGCTGAAGCCGGGGCCATAAAAAAATTAGGGGAAAAAATAGCCACAGAGCTCAAATTGCCGGTGGAATATCAGGAAGAAATGTTTACTACCCGGATGGCCAGGAATAATTTAAAAGAAAAGGGCTTGAAAAATTTGGAACGCTACGACGATCAGGAATCCGCACGGATAATTCTGGAAAGCTGGTTTGCGAGTCAAGACTTTTAAAAGTTATTCTTTATGCTATAATTAATTCAATAAAGCAAGAATCTAAAGAATAATTATTTTATCAAAATTAAACTTAAATCCTGATTTTTCCAACCAAGAATTTTCCTCATTCGATGGCTACCAAAGAAAATTCTTGGAGAAAAATCGAATTTTCAAGCAAGCAATTTTTCAAAAATAATTATTCTTTAACAGACAACAGAAAGTTTTATTTAATTTTTTAAGAAACCCGAAATAATTATGGAAAATAAGCCCTATCTGTCGGTCATTATTCCGGCTTACAAAGAAGGAGAAAGAATCGGGACTAATCTTTTGGAAATAGACAGATATTTAAACGCGAAAAATTATACCTATGAAATTTTAGTAGTGGTGGACGGATCGCCGGATGATACGGCTCAAATCGCGCAAAGCTATTCCAATCAAGTAGAAAATTTACGGGTGATTGATAATCCGGAAAATCATGGCAAGGGCTATGTCGTGCGCCAGGGACTTTTGGAAGCTAAAGGAGAATGGCGTTTGTTTTTGGACGCGGACAGATCAACATCCATTGCTCATTTGGACGCATTTTTACCGGAATTGGAAAAGGGCTTTGATTTAGTCATCGGTTCGCGAGCCATTAAAGGTTCTTTTATTCAAGTGCATCAGCCGTTCATTCGGGAGTTGATGGGAAAATCCGGCAATGTGCTTATTCGCCTGGTTCTAGGCTTGTGGTCTTATCCCGATACCCAATGTGGTTTTAAGATGCTTTCCCAAAAAGCGGCGCAAGCCATCGCCAGCCGGATGGTTATTGATCGCTTTGGTTTTGATTTTGAATTAGTCGTTTTGGCGGAAAAACTGGGTTTTAAAATAAAACAACTGCCGGTGCGCTGGCTCAATGAAGAAGGTTCGACGGTTGGAGGCCTACTGGGTAAAAATGGTTTTCTCCAAGTGTTGCTGGATTTATTTAAAACTCGAATGAGGCTGTGGGCGGGAAAATATAATTTGAAAAGTTAATTTTTTTAATTTTAAGATTATAAGGAACAGTTATTTTCTCAAAATAAAACTCAAACCCGGTCTTTTCTGGCCAAGAATTTTCCTCACTCGACGGCTACCAGAGAAAATTCTTGGAGAAAAGACGGGTTTTTAGACAAATAATTTTTCGAAAATAACTATTCTTTAAAAGTTTTAAGAATATAAAGCTAGATGGAGGAGATAAAAAATAAAAATAAAATTTCCGAATTGCGTCAGGATCTGGTGACGGGCGACTGGGTGGTGATCGCCACCGGCCGGGCCAAGCGTCCAGAAGATTTTGCCAATATCGCGAAAGAAGAAGAAAAAAAGGAAGATGAAAAAGATTGCCTTTTTTGTTTTCCGGAAAAAACCCGGCAGGAAAAAGACGTCTTAATGTATCAAAACGGAGAAGGGCAGTGGAGTTTGAGAGTTTTTCCCAATAAATATCCAGCCTTTGTCCGGAGCCGGATGCCCAAGCATTTTGAAGAGGGGCCTTATTTCGGGATGGACGGGACCGGTTATCATGAAATCATTGTGACGCGGGACCATGAAAAATCGCTGGCGCTCCTGGATAATCTGCAGGTTTTGGAAGTTTTGGACGCGTATCAGGAACGTTACATCGATCTAATGAATAAAAAAAGCGTCAATTTCATTGAAATTTTTCATAACCATGGCCGGGAAGCGGGCGCGTCTATCGCGCACCCCCACTCCCAGTTGGTGGCTATTCCGGTCATTTCCCCCTATATCCAGGGAGAATTAAACGGAGCGGAAAATTATTACCGCTCCACCAAGGAATGCGTTTACTGCGTCATGAATGAATGGGAATGCGAAACGCAAAAAAGAGTGATTTTTGAAAATAAAGAATGCGTGGCTTATTGTCCTTTTTCTTCCCGAGCGGCTTTTGAAGTCTGGGTAGTGCCTAAAAAACATAAGCCGTATTTTGAAAGAATAACCGCTTCCGAAAAAGTGGCCGTCAGCGAAGCTTTGAAATTTTCTTTAAATAAAATTTATCAGGCGCTGAATAATCCGGCTTATAATTTCTATATTCATACCGCTCCTTGCGACGGCAAAGATTATCCGCATTATCATTGGCACATTGAAATTTTGCCGCGCACTGCCGCCTGGGCCGGCTTTGAACTTTCCACCGGAATTGAAATTTCCACCATCCAGCCGGAAATAGCGGCGGAGTATCTCCGAAATATTTAAGATGTTGTCTTTGCGAGCCCCGAAGGGGCGGGGCAATCTAATTCTTAAATTTATTAGATTGCTTCGTCGCTACGCTCCTCGCAATGACAGTTAATATTTATGCAAGAAATTATCATTAGCTGGTTTGCCGGCTTTCCCAAAGAACTGGCAATGTTTTTAATAGCCATTATTCCGATTACTGAATTGCGAGTTGCTTTGCCTCTAGCTTATAAAGTTTACGGGCTGTCGGCTTTTTCTTCCTGGCTGTGGTCGGTTTTGGGGACTTTTTTCGCGATGGTTCTGATCGTAACCGTACTGGAGCCGATCGCTGATTTTCTCTCGCGCCACATAAAATTTTTTGCCAAATTTTTTCATTGGCTTTTTGAACACACGCGCAAGAGGACTAACGGGAAAATGGAAAAATATGGAAAATGGGCCATTTTTATTCTGGCGGCCACTCCGATTCCGCTTCTTGGAGGGATGACGGGAGCGCTGGCGGCTTTCGTTTTCGGAGTGCCGCTTAAAAAGTCGCTTCCTTTGCTGTTTTTTGGTACAATGGTTTCGGGAGGAATCGTGCTGGTCATAACTTTGTATTTTTAAGTTTAAAAGAAACAGATTCCTCGCCTGCAACGCTTTGCGTAGCAATGCGGGCAGGTCAAACAAGCAATTTTTCGAAAATCCTCGATTTTTGTCAGGAGTTAATTTAAGAAAATATATGAAAATTGTTATTGGAAATTTGAAAATGAATCTTAATAGCCCCAAAGAGAGGGAGCGCTATTTGAGTCTTTTGAAAAAAGAATTGACCGGACAGAAATTAATTAATACGGAATTGATTTTATTGCCGTCCTTTATTCATCTGGAAGCTTTCCGGAAAAGTTTAAGCCAGAAAGTAAAGATAGGCGCGCAAAATTTTTTCTTTGAATCCAAAGGCCCTTTTACCGGAGAAATTTCTCCGCTGATGCTTTCCAATTTGGGCTGTGAATACGCGTTAGCCGGACATAGCGAAAGGCGGCGCTATTTTTTGGAAAAAAATGAAGAAATCAGCCTGAAAATAATCGCGGCCATGAAAAACGGGATTGCTCCCATTCTTTGCGTGGGCGAAACCAAAGTGGAGAAAGAAAATCAAGAAACGTTGAAAGTGATTTCTACTCAACTTAAAGAATGTCTTAAAGGCGTTAGCCGGACTCGCTTGGAAAAAATAGTCATTGCTTACGAACCGGTCTGGGCGATAGGCGCGGATATTACGCCTTCTCCGCATGAAATCATGGAAGCCAAAGTTTTAATTCGAAAAGTGCTGGTGGATATTTTTGGAAAAAAATACGCGGAATTAGCGAGAATCATTTACGGAGGAAGCGTCAATGCCAAAAATCTGGAAGCTGTTTGTTTGGAGCCGGAAATGGACGGAATTTTAATCGGGCGAGAAAGCCTTTTGCCGCACGAACTAATAAAGATTGCCAAAATGGTTAATGAATAGAATTTAAGATTTGATATAAAAAATGTTTTGGTAACAGTTATTTTCTCAAAATAAAACTTAAATTCTGAGTTTTCCAGCCAAGAATTTTCCTCATTCGACGGCTACCAAAGAAAATTCTTGGACAAAACTCGAATTTTCAAACAAGTATTTTTCGAAAATAACTATTACAAAATTAAAAAATATTCAAAATTCTTAATTCGTAATTGCTGGCTATTGCCGGATCTGGCGAAGCCAGACAAAATTCTAAAATAATATGATTACCAATGTCAAAGAAATTTTAACCAAAGCCAAGGAAGGCGGCTACGCGGTCGGAGCCTTCAATACTTTTAACATGGAAACTACGCGGGCTATTATCGGAGGCGCCCGGGAAATAAATTCTCCGGTGATCGTCCAGGTAACCGAAAAAACCATGGAATATGCCGGCGGGCGGGGAATTTTCAATCTGATAAAAAACGAAGCCGAATTTTATTCTGCCAAAATACCAGTCGGAATCCATCTGGACCACGGCAAAAGCTTTGAAATAATCAAGCGAGCCGTGGAGATCGGATTCACTTCGGTTATGTATGACGGATCGAGAAAAACATGGGAAGACAATTTAATGGTTACCAAAGAAGTCGTGGATTTTTGCCATAAAAAAGGAGTGAGCGTTCAGGGGGAATTGGGAAATGTTCCGTATTTGAGCGAACAAAAAATGATGGAGGTTGATTGGGAAAAATACATGACTAATCCGCAAAAAGCCAAAGAATTCGTTAATTTTACGGGGGTGGACGCTTTGGCCGTGGCCATCGGCAACGCCCACGATTTTTTTAAAGAAAGAGAAATTCCCGATTGGAAGCGCCTCTCTGAAATCAAAAGCCTGATTGGCGTTCCGATTATTTTGCATGGCGCGTCTGATTGGGATAATGGAAAAGCCGTTGAAGCTGTTAAACTGGGAGTGAGCTGCTTTAATATTGATACAAGCATCCGTCTGGCTTTTATGAACACTTTAAGCAGCATCTTCAGAGGCAATGGTAATTTCGGATTTGATCCGCGGCAGATACTGTCTCAAGCGCGCGAAGCGATAAAGAAAAACGTGAAAAATAAGATAGAATTATTCGGAAGCTCCGGGAAGGCGTGAGCCAGCTTTTAGGTTTTAGCTTATAGCTTTTAAGCTAAAAAATCGAAGTTTAGTAATAATTTTTTATAAATTTATGATTAAAATCGCTATTAACGGTTTTGGCCGGATCGGACGGCCGTCTTTCAAAATCGCTTTTGAAAAAGAAGATGTGGAAATTGTGGCTGTCAATGATTTGGCGGATATTCAGACGGCTGTTCATTTGCTCAAATACGATTCAATTTATGGTCGCTACGAAAAAGAAATTTACGCCGATTGCGAAAAATCGGAAATTGTGGTGGAAGGCACGCGGATAAAATATTTAAACGAAAAAGATCCCGCCCGCTTGCCTTGGGAAGAATTAAAGGTGGATGTGGTTTTGGAATGCACGGGCGTTTTTGAAACAGCCAAGGAGGCCGGAGCGCATATTCAGGCGGGAGCGAAAAAAGTCATTCTTTCCGCTCCGGCTAAAGACGAAACCCCGGTTTATCTAATAGGCGTCAATGAAAAAGAATACCGGGGAGAAGCGGTTATTTCCAACGGCTCTTGCACGACTAATTGCTTAGCGCCGGCAGTTAAAGTTTTAAATGATAATTTCGGAGTGGAAAGAGGATTTATGACTACGACGCATTCTTACACCAATGACCAGCGGGTGCTGGATTTGCCGCATAAAGATTGGCGCCGGGCTCGAGCGGCCGGATTAAACATTATTCCGACGACTACCGGAGCGGCTAAAACAGTCGGCAAAGTTATTAAGGAATTGGCAGGCAAACTGGACGGAATTTCGCTGCGCGTGCCGACACCCGTAGTTTCCATCGTGGATTTTATCGGGCAGCTGAAAAAAATCGCGACCGCGGAAGAAATCAATCGCGCTTTTCAGGAAGCTTCAGAAAACAGCCTTAAAGGAATCCTGAAATGCGAAAAAGAACCCCTGGTCTCGATGGATTATAAAGGCAATCCTCATTCGGCGATTGTCGATATGCCTTTGACGATGGCTAACGGTAATTTAGCCAAAGTGGTTATTTGGTATGACAATGAATGGGGTTATTCCAACCGATTGGTGGAGATGGCGGAATACATATCTAAATGAAAATCCAAAATCCAAATTTCCAATGACAAATCAAGCTCAAAATCTAAAATCCAAATTTTTTGATATTTAATTATTTGGATTTGACTCGCCTCGCGGAAGCCTTGGCGAAGCGGGTTGGAAATTTGACATTTGTCATTTGAAATTAAAATTAATTATGTTCGATGTTTTAATTAAAAACGCCGTCATTATTGACGGAACGGGCGATCCGATGTATAAAGCCGATCTTGGAATCCGGGACGATCGGATTGAAGAAATCGGCTATTTGGCAGATGAGAAAGGAGAAGAAGAATTGGACGCTTTCGGTTTTATGGTCTGTCCGGGGTTTATTGATGTAAATAATCAAAGCGACACTCGTTGGCGGATTTTTTCTGATCCGCGTTTGGAAAGCCTGGTTTGTCAGGGAATCACGACGATTATTGGCGGAAATTGCGGATCATCTTTGGCGCCGCTGGCCAGTTCGGAAGCTATTTATTCGATTCAAAAATGGGGCAATGTCAATCAGATCAATGTTGGCTGGCAGACAGTCGGTGAATTTCTGAAGTTTTTAGAAAGACAGGGTTTGGCGGTGAATTTCGCGACTTTGACGGGGCACGGAACCTTAAGAAGGGGTTTGATGAAAGATGCCACGAAAATTATCAGCCAGGAAGAATTAAATAAAATGAAAAGGCTGTTGGAAAAATCTTTGAAAGAAGGATCTTTGGGCATGTCGGCCGGGTTGATTTATACCCACGAGCGCAAAACGACCATTTCCGAATTGGAAGAATTAATGCGGATTATCAAAAAGTATCAAGGAGTTTATACCACGCACATTAGAAATGAAAGAGAAAATTTTTTAGAAGCGCTGGAAGAAACGATCGCTTTGACGGAAAAAATTGAAGCCAGCGCGCATATTTCCCATCTTAAGGTTATGGAAGAGAAAAATTGGAGCTTGATGAACGACGCCTTGGCGCTTTTAAGCGAATCTTTAAGCCGGGGGACGAAAATAACTTTTGATGTTTATCCTTATACCCGTACCGAAACGGTTCTTTATACCTTGCTTCCAGAATGGATTTCAGAGGGAGGAAAAAAGATGATGCTGCATCGGCTGAAAGATCCGGAAATACGAAAAAAAATAATCGCGAGCCTGAAAGAAACTGGATTTGATTGGGCCGGACTGGAAATTTCCAAATCTTTTTTAAACAGAGTTTTGACCAAACGAAAGATTACGGATATCGCCAGCTCTCAAAATAAATCAGCGGAAGAAACTATCGTGGAAATTTTAGTCGCTTCGGAAGGCGCGGTGATTGTTTCCGCGAATGCTTTAAGCGACGAAAATGTGGAGAAAGCGATTTTACATCCCGCCTCGATTATCGCGACCAACGGAGCGGGTTATAATTTGGAACATGTTTACAGCGGAGAAAGAGTCCATCCGAGAAATTTTGGAACTTTTCCCAAAATTCTAGCGAAGTATGTCATGGAGAAAAAGCTTTTAAGCTGGGAAGAGGCGGTAAGAAAAATGACTTCCAAGCCCGCGAGAAAATTTGGAATAAAAAAGAGAGGGGAAATCAAAAAAGGATTTTCGGCGGATTTGGTGATTATCGACATGGATGAAATAAAAGATTTGGCTACGATGGAAAATCCCTATCAACATAATCGAGGAATCGAGGCGGTTTTAATTAATGGGAAGGTGGTTTTGCAAGAAGGAAAAATCAACCCGGAAATGAACGGGAGAATTTTGACCCCGTCTTTGACAGGACGAACTAAATTTAAATAAATTTTCCATAGCTTGACGCGTATGGAGTTTAGAATTTGTCTCGGATTAATACTATTTTATAAAAATGAAAATCGAAGAGCTAAAAGGAAAAAAAATAACAGTTATGGGCTTAGGCCTTTTGGGCGGCGGTGTCGGCACGGTTAAATTTTTGAATTTATCAGGCGCCAAAGTTTTAGTAACGGATATAAAATCAAAAGAGGAACTGGCTTCGTCCATGGCTGTTTTGAAAGATTGCAAAGGAATTGAATATGTCTTGGGGCAGCATCGGATGGAGGATTTTATTAAAACGGATATGATAGTCAAAACTCCTTTTGCTTCCTGGGAGAACAAGTATGTAAAAATGGCTTTGGATAAAAAAATTCCCGTAGAAATGGATTCCAGCCTTTTTTTCAAGTTGTGTAAAAATGAAATTATCGGCGTGAGTGGCAGCAAAGGAAAGACGACTACGGCAACCTTGATTTTCGAAATTCTTAAAAAAGCGGGAAAAAATCCGGTAGCGGCGGGCATTGGCAATGTTTCGGTTTTGGACAAGCTGAGACAACTAAAAAAAGACAGCGTAGTGGTTTTTGAGCTTTCCAGCTGGCGCTTGAGCGCTTTGGGTCGCAACCAGCTTAGTCCGAAGATAGCCGCGCTAACCAATATTTATCCGGATCATCTGAATTATTATAAAAATATGGAAGAATACGTGAGCGATAAAAAAGAAATCTTCCGCTATCAAAAACCCGATGATTTTTGCGTGATTAACTGGGATGACGAAATTCTGAATAAATTAGGTCCGGAAATCAATTCTCAAATTATAAAATTTTCCGAACATAAAATTGAAAAAGGAAAATCGGTTTACGCGGAAGAGGGTGTTATTTATTTGAATGACGGGATAGACGAGAAAAGAGTGTTGGATCTTTCTCAAATTAGCCTTAAAGGAGGACATAATTTAACCAATATTCTTTCCGCCATTGGCGTGGCTTACGCGATGGGAATAAGTTTGGAAAAAATTCGAGAAGCGGTGGTGGAGTTTAAGAAAGCGCCGGAGCACCGCCTGGAATTTGTTAGAGAACTTAGAGGCGTCAAATATTACAATGATACGGCGGCGACTACTCCGGAAAGCGCTGTTTTCGGGATTGATTCTTTCGAAGAGCCGGTGATTTTAATTTGCGGAGGATCGGATAAAAAATTAGATATGTCGTTGTTAGCCAAAAAAATTTGTCAAAAAGTTAAAAGCGTGATTTTTTTCAAAGGGGAAGCTACGGACAAAATAATTACCGGGATTAAAAAAATAATCGGACCAGAAGCCTCCGAAAAAAAATTTTCGGTCGTTGAATCAATGGAAAAAACCGTTGAATTAGCCAATGAATCGGCTGAAAGCGGGGATGTGGTTCTGCTTTCGCCGGGAGCGGCCAGTTTCGGTCTTTTTTCCAATGAATTGGACAGGGGCAATAAATTCAAAGCGGCGGTGATGAAATTGGAATAGCCGATCGTAAAATGGACAAAACATATCTTTTCTGTTAAAATAATCTGAAAGTTTAGAGTTTAAAAGAATAGCCGTTTTCTCAAAATTAAACTCGAATCCACCTTTTTAAAAACCAAGAATTTTCCTCGTTCAACGGCTACCAAAGAAAATTCCTGGAAAAAAGGTAGATTCTCGAACAAATAATTTTTCAAAAACGACTATTCTTTTTTAATGTTTTATTTTGGGCTGATAGCTCAGTTGGTAGAGCATCACATTTGCAATGTGGAGGTCTGGGGTTCGAGTCCCCATCGGTCCACCAAATTTGATTTTTGGTGCGGGACAAGCCGAGGGGGTCAGCGGTTCGCCCCAGCATACGCAGGGTGTCCGGCGGATGCCGGACGAATCCGCTCTGGTCCACGTTAGCTTCAAAACCTGCGCCTGTAGCTTCCCATAAAATTCCGAGGCGGAATTAACGGGACAAGCAGTGGATAAGAGTATTTAGTTCCCCTGCCCGCCAGTGCTCATGCCTTCATAGTTCAATGGATAGAACGTAAGTTTCCGGTACTTAAAATTTAGGTTCGATTCCTAATGAGGGCACCAGTATCAAACTTTCCGAAAATTTTGCGGTTTTTTCTGCGGCGATTTGCAAAAATCGCCAGTGTTTTTGCGGTGTGGCGCGCGCTTCGCGCGCGGACAGGATGAGGTTCGAGCCAAAGATTTCTTTGGCTACAACCTTTTTCGCAAAAAGGTTGGTCTCCCGTGCGATTTTAGGCAAGTTTTTTGCCTCTTTTATCCATTCCGACATCGGTTCGATCCAGCCAGTCTGCTTTTGTTCAAGATTGGAAATTTTCTCTTCGAGCGACTTTTTTTCGGAAAGAAATTTGGCTTTTTCAGTTCGGTAAGTTTCTTGCTCGATAACCTGTTCCAAATAGCCGTTCAAAAGTCGCTGAAGCTTGATGGCAATTTCGCTGATTCGATTTCGCGCTTCTTGAACAAAAGCAGCGGAAGATTGGGCGGTTTTAGCTTTGTCTTTTTCCAACATCCTGAGCATTTTATCCGCCCAATCTTCTTTCAAAGAAAATTTTTGAAGCAGAGAGGAAATTTGCGTGTCTAATTTTTCTTGGCGAATACAGGGTTCATTGCATTTCGTGAATTTGCTTTTATGCGTGCAGTGATAATAAATGTAATGGTGCTGGTTGCCATTCTTTTGTTTTTTGGTTCTGTATTCGCCAGTCACCATCATTCCGCAATTTCCGCACTTGAGCAGTCCACAAAACGCTTGCGGCTCATTTTTGGTTTTGTTATGCGGTTTGCCTCTCTGCTTCAAAATTTCTTGGACTTGGTCAAAAATTTTCTTTGAAATTACTGGTTGGTGTTTGCCTTCATAAATTTCGCCAGCGTATCGAAACAAGCCGACATAGAACGGATTGGATAAAATAAAAGAAATTCTGTCTCGGTGGAATCGCTTGCCGCCTTTGGTGACAATTCCTTGTTGCGTCAAAAAATCGGCGATATCTTCAAGGCGCGAATTGTTTTGCGCATAGAGTTCAAAAGCTTTGCGGATAATGGCAGATTTTTTCTTGTCCACAATGACAGTTTTGTTTCGTGAGTCGTTCAAATATCCGATTGGCGCAAAACTTGGATATTCGCCGCGCCTGACTTTTTGGCGCAATCCTCGTTTCGTATTTTCGGCAAGCGAATCCACATAATATTTGCTTTGCCCAAATGCGATATTCAACATAAATTTCCCTTGGGAAGTATTTTCAAACCAAAAGGTGGGAAATTTCAAAAATGATAAATGTCCGCAATCCACCAGATAGATAATTTTACCTCCGTCCACGGAATTGCGCGCCAAGCGATCTGGATTCCACGACAAAACTCCATTAGCCTCGCCTTGCTCAATTCTGGCAATCATAGCGTTGAATATGGGTCGTCCTGGAATTTTGGCTGATTGTTTTTCAATTAGTTCTTCCACAATTTCCAGCTTTTCCAGTTTCGCGAAGGCGCGTAATTCCGCAAGCTGGTCTTCAATTGAACGCACTTGCTTATCTTCCACATCCGTGGATTTGCGGGCATACAAAAAGAATTTTTGCTCACTCATAATATTGAAATTATTTTTTAAAACTCAAAAGGCCGTCCTGATGCAAACAACCCAATGAATTGGATCATATTCAAGACGGCCATTAAAAAAATCCATTGGTGTGTTGTTTGCAAATTTAGTATATCATAAATAAAAGAATGGCAAAAATTCTTTTTTGGGCAAAGCAAAAGACAGAATTTCTTTTGAAAATCGCACGGGAAACGAACCTCATTCTGTCCGCGCGCGAAGCGCGCGCCACACCGCAAAAACACTGGCGATTTTTGCAAATCGCCAAAGAAAAAACCGCAACAATTTCGGAAAGTTTGATACTGGCACAAATTTATCACAAAGCTCGAACCTTTTTCCAAGAAAACTTTTGAAGAAAGTTTTCGGTTTAGCCTCCGCTCCGCTTTCCGCCCTGAAATTTTGAAGAAATTTCAGTCCCAAAACAGAAAAATTTTCTCTACATTTTTTTGATGTCGCGCGCCCAAATTTTTTTCAAAAAGGAAAAGAAAATTTTCTGTTTTGGATTTTT
>PEVT01000017.1:0-977 GCA_002780175.1 Candidatus Moranbacteria bacterium CG06_land_8_20_14_3_00_40_12
ACGGATTTCATAAGTCAGCCCGCTACCGCCGCGGGAAATTTCAAAACGCATAAGTATTTTAACCCCTTAGATGTTAAGTTTTATTTCATAGTACATATTTGTTTAAATTTCCAGAATTTTTTAATTATTTAGAAAATTTTCCAAAGACAAATTATATTTTTTATGTTATCGGAGTGCCGCGTTATGCAACGTTGCGCTTTCACGCTTAATCATAAACAAACAAGAGGAATAAAATGGAAGAAACAAAAAGTTTTTCAGAATTACTTAATGAAACAAATCTTGCTCCCAAATATTTTGACGCCGGTGAAAAAATAGAAGCAACCGTGGTAAAAATTTCACCGGAATGGATATTCATAGATTTAGGTGTAAAAAGCGAAGGTTATCTGGATAAAAAGGAATTTCTCGATGAGAACGGCAACCTTACCGTAAAAGAAGGCGATACTATAACCGCGTATTTTATTTCATCGCACCATGGCGAAAAACTTTTTACCACCAAATTACTGACCGGCAAAAGCGTTGATGATTTTCTATTTAAAGCCTACGAAACTCAAATTCCCATGGAAGCAACGGTTGAGAAGGAAATTAAAGGCGGCTTCTCTGTTAAAATAAACGCAAATGTCAGCGGTTTTTGTCCCTACTCGCAGATGGATACGAAAAAAATCGACGATGTTGCCGCTTATGTCGGCAAGAAATTTGAATTTATCGTTGCCGAATATTCGGAAAACGGACGCAATATAATCCTGTCGCGCCGTCCTCTTCTCGAAAAAATAGAACAGGAAAAGAAAAACGCGCTCAAAGAGTCTCTAAAAAAGGGGATGAGCGTGAGCGGCGTGGTCGCCAGCGTGCAGAAATTCGGCGCGTTTATTGATCTTGGCGGGATTCAGGCTCTGCTGCCTGTTTCGGAAATGGGTTGGAGCAGAGTTGAAGATCCCAAAGTACTTTATTCTCCCGGCGACACGGTTGAGGCTGTTGTAATT
>PEVT01000017.1:1210-10940 GCA_002780175.1 Candidatus Moranbacteria bacterium CG06_land_8_20_14_3_00_40_12
GCATCTGTCAAAGCTTGCCCGCTTCTGTTTAATTTTGTTTCATCGTTTTATGGCTACCCGCCAAGTGCTACCTTATAGTATTAGCGGTATATGCAGTCATAAATTATGCTATAATAAAATCGTAAAATATTATTATTTATAAATTATATGGAATTTATTATTTTCATCGGCGGTATAGTGATCCTGGTTCTTGTGCTTAAACTACAAAGTAGAGTACAAAAATTGGAACAGTTAGTAAAAAGTGGCGTATCTGAACGCAAGGCTGAACCAAGTTATCAATCTCAACCGCAACAATTCGAAACGCAGCAACCAGCAACTTCCAAGCCATTGCTTGATTATATTAGGCAGCAACTTAAAGGGGGCGTGAGCAAAGAAGAGATTAAAAACTCTCTCATAGCCAACAGCTGGCAAGCAACTGATATTGAAGAAGCATTTAATCTGATAATTTCATCAGCGAATTTAAGCCAACCCGTAGTTGTTCCAGCACAAACCGGGCCGACATTATTCGAGAAGTTCGTTGCCTGGTTAAAAGAAGATTGGCTTTTAAAACTTGGCGCAATGCTTTTACTGATCGGATTCGGCTGGCTTACAACTTACGCATTTCTCAATAACTGGATCGGGCCAATGGGCCGTATTGCGCTCGGTATTATTGCCGGCGCCCTTTTCATACTGCTTGGGTGGTGGAGAATCAAAAATTACATCACTCAAGGCGGCATCTTTCTTGTTCTTGGTTCAACAACAATTTTAATAACCATTTTTGCCGCTCGAACAGTCTATGATTTTTTTACTCCATTCTCCGCGCTTGTTGTGATGTTTTTGAGCACAGCATTTGTCGCGCTAGCCAGTATTAAATATAACAGCCGCACTCTTTCTTTATTGAGTTTGACACTCGCCGGCATTGCGCCTCTTCTCACTAAATCTCCAATAACAGATCACATCGGGCTTTTTGCATATTTATTCGTTGTCACTATTGGCGCAATTTGGATCGTCGCATTAACCGGACGAAGAGAACTTACGACAGCCGCGCTTATTATTATTTCTGCGTATAGCGCGCCACATCTTCTTTCGCCATCGTCGTTTCCCCTGGTAGATATTCAAAAATTACTTTTATTTGCTTATGCTTTTGCCGCATTATTTTTCCTGACAAACACCGCTGGCATTCTAAAATTAAAGGATAAAAAAATTATTCCTGACCTTATAACGGCAGCGGGTAACGGACTGTTTCTACTTGTTTGGATCATGACCGCCGCGCAAGATGAATGGAAGAGTTTAATAATTGCCGCGTGGATGGTTATATTCGCCGTCGGAGCGTTCCTGATATTTAAAATTGCACAAAGGCGGGAACCTTTTTACGTTTATGCCGGTGTTGGTATCGCAATGTTGGCGGCGGCGACATCCGCAGAATTAAAAGGCGCCACACTCGCAATCGCCTACACAATCGAGAGCGGTATTATTGCGCTCATTGCATATACAATCTTGCGAGACATTAAGATTGCCGAAAAAATTAGTTTGCTTTTAATAGGCCCCGTAATTTTGTCCATTAGCAGCATCGCTTCTCGCGCATGGGCAACAAGTGTTATTCATAAAGACTTTTTCGTGATCCTCATTTTGGGATTAACCTTTCTTGGACTTGGCGCATTCTTTTTGCGTCGCGTCAGAGAAATTGAAAACAAGGAGCCGCGGCAACTCAATACGATATTACTGATCGTCGGTTCAATATACATTTATGTTCTTTTATGGCTTTCGTTGCGCGCCGAATTTCGTAACGACAATACCGCAGTAATGATTTCGCTTGTGGTTTATACAATTGTTGGACTTATATCTTATTTTTATGGTCTTACAAACGAAAGAAAGAGCCTCCGACTCTATGGAGGCGCGCTGGTGGGTTTTGTGGTTGGAAGATTGCTTTTAGTCGATGTATGGAAGATGGAACTTGCAGGCCGTATTGTCACATTCTTTCTTATCGGCACATTACTCGTAAGCACGGCTTTTTGGGGAAGAAAAAAGCGAGATAAAGCGATGTCTAATAACATCTAAAAATATGAAATCAAAAATTATAATTTTATCTCTTATTCTTACATTCGGATTTATCGTAACTGCGAACGCGCAAGGTTTGCAGCAAAATTCAATTTCTTCGGTAATCAATGCATACCGTTTTTATAAAGACATTCGTTCTATTTCAATACAAGTGCCGACGGTTGTGGAAATTCCTTTTGCAGCCGATTTTATTGAACGTTTTGACTTTGCCGTTCTCGATAAAACCACAAACTCTTTTGAACCCCACTTTTTCAAGCAGGAAACATTGGTGAATGAGATACCAGTGTCGTTAAGCACAAATTCGAACACTGGCAGTGCGAATAGAATGATTGATAAAGACACTGGAACTTATGCCGACTTTCTATTACCGGAAAATACACAAGGGCAGGTGCAAATTACATTAACCAGCGTCAATCCTATTATTTCGTCTATTTTAACCATTCTCCTTGACAACAATGTTGCACTACCGACTTCTGTAGAAATTCGCGCATTCGTAGATGGTCAAAACAGAATTGTTGTCGCCAATCGAAAGATGGATCAGCAAACCATTCGTTTCCCGCAAACGACATCAAATAGATGGCAAGTTCTTTTTTCATATGGCCAACCACTCCGCATTAGCGAATTACGATTAAATCAAGATAATGCCACAAAATCCAGCGTTCGTACTATTAGATTTTTAGCGCAGCCGGATCATTCCTATCGTATTTATTTCGACCCGGACAGATTAGTAAAAGTTCCTGTTGGGGAGGCTGGCAATTTAGTTTCCGCGCAAGATATACTCGCAATTCCGACGGTTTTATCTCAAAACAATCCAAATTACATTATTGCGGATGTGGATAGCGATGAAGTGCCGGACATTCGTGATAATTGTGTGTCTATTGACAATGCGAACCAACGAGACATAAACCATAATGGTCGAGGAGATGTGTGTGATGATTTCGACCAAGACAGCTTAATCAACTCAAAAGACAATTGCCCCGATAATCCTAATCGAGATCAAAAAGATGCAGATAGCGATGGAATTGGTGATGTTTGTGATAAAGAAGAAAGCAGAATAACTGAACATTATCCTTGGATTCCGTGGGTTGGTATCGGGTTTGCCGCTCTTGTTTTAATTATTCTTCTTGTTTTAACAGCGCGAGCAACTTATTCGGCAAAGCAAAAAAACAAATAATAGTAGCGTACTTTTCCACAAGAAAACCATAGGGCGAGCGGAAATGCTGGGGCGGGAAGAGAAAAACTCACAACAGACGATTTGGCTCCGAATGCCAAACGAAATACGCCATTTGTCAGTTTTTGACAAAATTCCAGCGTTCCGTTATACTCTTAAACTATCGAAGATTAAAATTTTCTTTAAAAATAAACTCACACTCAAGAAAGGAGAGGAAAATGCTTTTTAAAATCTACCTGGCGTTAATTTTTTCTTGCGGTTTTATGGGTTTTCTGGGAAGGACAGCTCTGGCTCAATCGGATTTCAATTATCTGGTCTGCGTTTCCGTTGAAACCCGAACTTTATTTTTGCACGCGGCCGGGGGCGATCAGGAAATACTGGCCGCCTACCCTATCGGCGTACCCAAAAGAAACTATTATCAGTTGCCCTTGTATGGGGAAATTACGAGCATTGAATTTAACCCTACTTGGTATCCAACAGAAGCAACCCGCAGAGCTTATTTTAAAAAATATGGCGTCGAACTGCCTAAAATAATCGCGCCCGGAGATCCCAGAAACGCCATGGGCAAGGTTAAAATTAACCTACTGCTTTATGGCGTTACCGAACCAATTAAGGTTCATTGCACTAACGATCCCGAATCTATCGGCAAAAAAGTCAGCCGAGGTTGTATTCGGATGTTCAATGAAAACGGATTGGAGTTAGCGTATGTTTTGCGAAAATTCAAAACCAAAATTATTTTCAGAGAGTAAAAAAGACCCCCCCCTCCCCCGAAAGTCAGCCGATTTTCGGGGGTTTTATTTTCCTAAGATTATTGGGAAAAGTCTTAAAATTTGGCTCCCCTGACGGATACATTCCGCCGTTTGAATGTGGCGCAGATGGAGATGGAACTGTAATTACTTGACTTTGTTGCACAATAGAAAAGAGGCATAAAATATGCCTCTTGAATTGTTTTTATTGGGTAGCGGTATTATACGCTAACCGCTATAATCTTTTTTCAGCATCCAGGCGATTTCTGGATAGCCGCCCATTGAGGCTTTACTTATTGCCTCCTTTATTTGTTCGGATCCGTTGTCGGCCAGCGTTCTTACGATTGCCTGATGACCGTTAAACGCGGCCCCTTTAATCGCCAGACAATCCAAAACGCAAGGATTGACTCCGTTCTTAAGCAGTAAATCAACAACTGAATGCCAACCTCTTTCCGCCGCCTCCACTAACGCTTCGCCGATAAAGGTCCTTTTTATTCCTTTGCCGATTAACGCTTTGACGGAGCTATAATGACCTTCTTGCGCCGCCAATTTTAACGCCAATCCTTCGGCGATATTCACATCCGCCCCGTTTCTCAAAAGCCAAGGCAGATATTCCGGCTGGGCAAGGAGCCAAGCTTGCCAATTTTCCTTTCCGGCCGCGCGAGCGAATCCAAAAACCTTTTCCACTGACGCCCGCTTGCCAAACTCCTGGATAAAAATCGGGACTTCTCCTTTAAAAAAATTCCCTTTTTCCAACTTTTTTATGGTTATGAATTTTCCCATATTTTCCTCCTTTTTGCTTTCGCAGAAATCTCCGGCTCGCTTTTGTTTTTCCGTTTTATTTCATTGTTTTATGGCTACCCATTCGCAAGGGTAGTCTGACGCCTTGATTGATTTCCGGAAAAACGTTGCCAACCAGGAAATCGAATTTTTTACTTCTATTGGAAGCCCCTCTTGAAATCTAAAAGCCAGCATATTTCCCATCTCAATTCCGCCTAAATAACCCGAGTCAAGCGACGGGCGGATGATGTCCCACTCGTTAAACGAAATTTTTATATCGCTTGCCAACAGCGGAAAAAGTGTTTCCGGCTCGTCAACGGAATTGTCATAATGCTGAAACACCGAGACTTTAACCCTGAAATAGTCCGTGTCAAGGTATATGCTAAAAGCCACTTCGACTTCAGCCACTTTTTCCTGCTGAAAAGCGGCTAATATCTGCCGGCGAGTCATATACAGCATGTTTCCGAAACCGACCGCGATTTGCCTTTTGTATTCTTCGAGTTTTATTTTTTCGGCAACCGACCTTATCAGCTCCTTCTCCATGGCGGGAGAATTACTAATAAAAACAGGCATATTCATATTCCCTCCTTTTTTGGTTTTTTTGAATATTTTATGAATACCATCCGTAATTTTTCGTTCAAATTTAAAGCTTGATCTTCCGCCTCCTTTCACCTTTTTTAATTTTTAAAAAACAATTTTAACTTACAGATCGGCTTAAAAATTTCTCAACAATGCCGGATTAGACATTCTAATACGCTTTAGATTTTCAGTCAATACGCGCGATAAATAAGTTTTAAAGTCCCGCTATCCTGTTTGAATATAAAAAATAACCCTTTAAAAATAAGGATTATTTTAGTCGGCTCCAAGCGCTGCCTGCCCGCCTTTGGAGGGAACGAAATCCCTGCTAGCCGTCCGGCGGCTGGATACTTTTTTCGTCGCCCCCCAATGTTTTAATTTTTTCCTTTAATTCTACCATTTTCATCTCCCTGTCAACCGCTATTTTGTTAAATTTTTCAAGTTCTTCGTTTTTTTCCTGCAATTCTTTTGTTCTGGATTCCACTCTGTTTTCCAGTTCCTTGTTGCTTTCTTCTAACTTCTGACGGGAAGAATCGAGATCCCCGGCCATTGTGTTGAAGCAGTTAGCCAGGTCGAAAAATTCATTGTTGGAATTAATGTCCACCGTGGCTTCTTTGAAATTACCTTCAGTAATTTTCTGAGCGAATTTTTTCAACTTTTTTATCGGTTTTGTGATCGAAGATGCAAAAAAAACTCCGGTCAAAATCACAACACCCAGCATGGCTGTTATTAAAATAAAAAATTTATACTGAATATTTTTGGAGGTTTTATTAAGATTTTGTGTCATGGCATTTTCCGTTTCGGATTTCTGTTCCTCTAACATTTTAACCGGAGCATTAAATTCATTTATATAAGTCGTGGCCGCAACGCTTAATTCGGTATCGCCTCCCAATTTCCTGCCAATTACTGCCAAATACATATACTTTTTGCTGTAAGTTCCGTCAGCTTCGGGCCATTCATAATAGCCGAAACTGTCAGCATTATCACGCCAAGTTGGTTCTACGACTCTCCACCAATCTTTCATTTCCAATTTATCTTTCATATCCAATAAATCTTTTCCCATCATAGCTTTATTCGGATGGGCGATCATGTTTTGGGTTTTTGTTTGAATAACCGTTGTATAACCTTTTTCACCGACTGGCTGGATGGCAATAGATTGAAATTCCGGATCAGCTATCAGTTCTGCCGCGGTTTTATCGGGATGTGTTTCCAGATAGAGTTCCACCAGTTTTTTTGTTGTTAATGCCTGGTTTTTAATGATTTTTTCACCCAAAGTTTCCAATGATTTATTGCTGCTGCCAATCAATTGTCCGATTCCATCTTTCATCTCTCGGCTTGAAAATTGCTCCATATGGGAGAAATCATACATTACTGAGATACTTACAACCAACAACGGAACGATCGTCAGAATTGTTAACAGGAGAATAATTTTTACAAAGAATGTTATTTTCATTTTTGTTTTTTAAAAACTATTTGATTTATTTTGTTTCGCCCTTATCCGGTTGAAATATATTTTTTGTCATGCCGACAACCCATTCCCAATGAAGGATAAAATGGATTATAACAAGGATGATCAGCAGAATTCCCGCCCAATCGTGAATTTCCGACCAGACTTCTTTTTGAATTCCTAAAAACTCCTGCGATCTCCCCTGTCTTACTCCGCCGGGCATAAATAATTTAATCGCCAAGCCCGAAAGAGCGGTGAGTATAAAAGAAAGGAGGGCCAAAAAATCAATAATGTAGTTTAGTTTGGGTTTGTTCATATTTCTTCAGATTAAGTTATGTTTATTATATCACAAGTTTTTTCATCCTGTAATTTTATACGAGTACCGCGGCCGTTATCAAAATTAATGGTACCTGACACCTTTTCTATCCCCGTCCAATTTGAAAGCGGATTAGATTTAGGGCGTCTATTTCAAAGTATGACAAAATAAGGTTATAATAAGCTGGAAAAGCTTTAGTTTTAAATTTACATGAAAACAACTTTTCTTTATAAGCCGCTAAAAAAGAAAATTGTCCTTTGCACGGCTTGCCGCCATTATTGTAAAATTCCTGAAGGAAAAACCGGCATTTGCGGAGTAAGAAAAAATATCCGGGGCCAGTTGGAACTCCTGGTTTTCGGCAGAGTGGCGGCGGCTAATGTCGATCCTGTCGAAAAAAAACCTTTTTATCATTTTCTGCCGGGAAGTTTTGCTTTTTCTCTTGGCACATTCGGATGTAATTTTCGTTGCCTTAATTGCCAAAATTTCGATATTTCGCAAATTTTAGACCATAAAGGCGATGTTGATTATTATTCTAAAATCAATTGGAGTGAAAAACTTTCTCCGGAAGAAGTGATCCAAAAAGCTAAGGCAACCGGCTCAAAATCCATTGCTTATACTTATAATGAGCCCACCGTCTGGACTGAATACTCTCTGGAAATCATGAAACGCGCCAAAAAAGAGGGATTCCATAATGTTTGGGTTTCCAACGGTTTTATGACAGCCGAAACGCTGGATACCATTTTGCCCTATTTGGACGCAATCAATATCGACATTAAATCCTTTTCCGATAAATTTTATCGCCAAAATTGCGGAGCTCGCGTCGATCCGATTCTGGAAAATTGCCGCCGAATCAAAGAAAAAAAGGTTCATCTTGAAATCACCACATTGATTATTCCTACGCTTTCGGATGACGCAAAGATGCTTAAACGGTTGGCAAAATTCATCAGGCAAGAATTGGGTGTCGAAACACCCTGGCATATCAGCGCTTTTTCCGGCGAAATATCTTGGAAATTACAGTCCGTTCCCGAAACTTCAGTCGACCAGCTAAAAAAAATCCGCCAAATCGGACTGGAAGCGGGATTGTATTATGTCTATGCCGGCAATGTCCTGGCTGAAGGCCTGGAAAATACTTATTGTCCGAAATGCGCCGCGGCCGTGATTGAACGGTCGGGCTATAATATAAAAAATTATCTTGAAAAAGGAAGATGCCGTCAATGCGGATATCAAATTTTAAACTCCTTAATTTAAACAGCTTATGATAAAAATCGCCGTTATTTCACCCCACGCTCCCATTCTTCTTCCGGAAGTTGGATCGGACACGGATCGCGAAAAAGTGAAAAAAACACTCGCGTCCCTGAATAAATTGGGTGAAGAATTTCGAAAAGAAAAAATAGACGAAATTATTATCAGTTCGCCTCACAAAGACTGGGGTTTTAATGTTCCTTTGTTTTTTCTCGCTCCCGATTTCAAAGGTAAAATTTCAACTTGCTTGACTAGTTTTAAATCTCCGGAAGAACATTTCGCCCTGGGACAAAAAACGGCTAAAAATTTAGACCCCGCTAAAACCTGCGTTTTAATCGCTTCCGGCGATTTATCTCATGTGTTAATGGCGGACGGACCTTACGGATACCATCCTGACGGACCCAAATTTGATAAGGAGCTGATGCAATTGCTGGAAAAAAAGAAAGTGCCGGAAATTTTAAAACTTGACGATAAATTTCCCGAAGCGGCTGATTGCGGCTTGCGTTCATTCGCTTTCGCTCTTGGCATATTGTCCGGATGCGATATGGAAATTAATCCCCAAATCTTATCCTATGAAGGGCCTTTCGGAGTGGGATATTTGGTCGCGCGGCTGGCATAAAATCAGGCTGGCTGAAATTTAAAAATTTATATTAAATAAACAATGGAAAAGAAAGATCGGCAATTTTTATTGTGGCTGGCGCGTGAGGCGATCAGGGCAAAACTGGAAAATGAAAATTTAAAAATTAATGACGCGGAGATCTCTGGCGCCTTGAAGCAAAAAAGCGGAACATTTGTCACTCTTAAAATCGGCGGCCGGCTGCGCGGCTGCATCGGCCATATCGAACCGGTTCAGGAGATTTACAAAGACGTAGCAGAAAATGCCTGTAGCGCGGCTTTTGAAGATCCAAGATTTTCGCCGTTAACAAAAAGCGGGTTTGAAAAAACCGTTATGGAAATTTCCCTACTTTCAGAAAGCAAAAAATTCGAATATAAATCCCGGGATTCATTGATCCGGAATTTAGAAAAAAATAAGCCGGGAGTAATCTTGAAAAAAGGCGGCCAAACGGCGACTTTTTTGCCGCAAGTTTGGGAAGAACTTCCAAACGCGGAAGAATTTCTCGCCCACCTTTGCCTCAAAGCCGGATTAAATCCCGAAGAATGGAACCGGGGGATAGAAATTGAAACTTACACGGTAGAAAAAATACCGTCATAATATTGAAGACCTTTAGCAAAAACGGATAAAAAGCGCGATCTCACGCCGGGTTTTGCTTTGATGCGGAGGAAGGAGGAAACGGATGTTTGATTTCTTATGTCCCTATCGTTTTCTATCCAATAGCTTGGAAACACTTGATTAATTGAATCGGCGTTTGAAAATTAATTCCCATGTGCAATCTTTCAGTATTGTAATAATCCAA
>PEVT01000011.1:0-10501 GCA_002780175.1 Candidatus Moranbacteria bacterium CG06_land_8_20_14_3_00_40_12
TTTCCCGCCAAGCGGCTCCGCCGGAAAATTTGCCGATTCCGGCCAAAAAAGAGAAACTGGAAAAAGCGGATATTTTTCCCGAAGAAAAAACGGTTGTTTTCCCGGAAGCCACTTCGCAAGAGGTTAAAGATCGCTTAAATAAACTTCTGGGCGGAAAATTATAATTTTAATCTTAAAAACTTTATGACTAAAAAATATTCGCTAAAATTTTGGATAATTTTTTGGTCTGTTTCCGCCATTTTTTTGATTGGCTGGTATTTCTTTTGCCAATTATACAATCAAAAATATGATACTTTGGAAACTATGGTGAATCTTTTTCCTTGGGGAGAACAAGATGGAAAGGAGTTTGTAGCTCTTTCTAAATTCGCCAATTACCTGACTAAAAAAGATGATCGGGAAAAAACTTTTTTAATTCTTTTCCAGAATAATATGGAATTGCGTCCGGGCGGAGGCTATATCGGATCTTTTGGAATTTTAAAAACTAAAAATGGATCTGTTACTAAACTGGAAACCCACGATCTTTCCAATTTTGACGCTCGCATTCCTGATGGAATTGCGCCGCCCTATCCGATCAAAGAAACTTTAAAAGTGAGCTCTTGGAAATTGCGCGACTCTAATTTTTCTCCCGATTTTTGGGTCAATGCCGAAAAAGCCGAAGAATTCTATAAAATAGGCAAAGGAGAGGAAAAATTCGACGGAATCGTGGCTATCAATGCCAATGTTTTGTCTTCTTTTTTGAAAGTTACCGGACCCGTAGAAGTTCCCGGATTTTCCGGAACGTATGAAAGTGAAAATGCCATCGTGGATTTAGAATATCAAGTTGAAAAAGGTTTTTATAAACAAGATATTAAAATAGGGGAAAGAAAAGCGGTTCTTGGCCTTTTAGGTCAAGAAATAGTCAAAAAAGTTTCTTCTTTCAGTCTTTCTGATAAAGCTAAACTGGCGGAAATAATTCTAGAAGACTTGAAAAATAAAGACATCCAGCTTTATTTTAAAGATCCGGAAATGCAAAAACAGGCTATCGCGGCCGGCTGGGCGGGATTAGTAGATATGGAATGGTCCAATGATTATTTGATGGTGGTGGATGCCAATATGGGCGCTCTAAAAAGCGACCGCGTTATTCAACGGTCGATCGATTATACGGCGGATTTTTCCCAATCAGTTCCTGAAGCTATTTTGAAAATAACTTACACGCATACAGCTAAAGAGAAAGATTGGATGACGAAAGATTATCTGACTTTCTTGCGCGTTTATGCGCCGGAAGGATCCTGGCTTATAAGCCAGCTTAATGCCGACAAGCCGGTTTACGGAAAAGAATTAAACAAGCAAGTTTTTGGTTTTTTAATGGGTTTGCCTTTGGGTCAAACTAAAACCGTGGAATTGAGATATAAAATATCGGATAAAATAAATCCGGATGATTACCAGTTGAAAATCCAGAAACAATCCGGAGTCGGGGAGATTCCTGTTAAAGTTACCGTTATCGGAAAAGACGGCCAATCTCAAGAATATGCTTTTTCTCTAGTTGCGGAAAAAATAGTGGGGGAATAAATAAAAAACTTATCCTTAAATAGAATTAGAGAGTCCCAAGTCTGCTGGTTGGAGGATTAGGGGCTCTTTTATTTTATCCAATTTCGTATTATCATTAAACTATGATTAAGGATTTGATCGTCAAAAAAATAGACAAATTTTCCGACGAGCGCGGTTGGCTGGGAGAAATTTTCCGGGAAGATGAAGGCGCTTTTCATCCGGCTATGAGCTATTTGAGCGTGACCCGTCCCGGATATGTGCGCGGACCGCACGAGCATACGGCGCAGTCGGATTTTTTTGTTTTTATGGGGCCGGGGGATTTTGAATTGCATTTGTGGGATAATCGGAAAAAAAGCCCGACTAAAGGCGAATATCTGAAAATAGCGGTGGGAGAAAAGAATCCATCTTCCGTTATTGTTCCGCCCGGAGTCGTTCACGGCTATAAAAATATTTCCGCCGTTGACGCTTACTGCGTCAACTTGCCGGATAAATTATACAAAGGCGCGGATAAAAAAGAAGCGGTGGACGAAATCCGCCACGAACAAGACTCTAATTCGCCATTTAAAATTGTATAAACTAATCTCCCCCTTTGAAAAAGGGGGATTATGGGGGGGATTTGAAATTACATTAAGCTTTACAAATCCCTCTGTCCTTCGGACGTCTCCCTTTTCCAAAGGGAGAAAAAGCAATTGCAAATTATGAAAAACTGCATTTTTTGCCAAATCATCGCGGGAATAATTCCCGCCGAAAAAATATACGAAGATGAAAAAATCTTGGCTTTTTTAGATATCCGGCCGGTAAATTATGGCCATACCTTGATTATCCCCAAAACCCATCACGCCTTAATGACAGATGTGCCGGATGAACTTCTGAAACATTGTTTTGTCAAAGCCAAAGAGTTGATGATAAAAATCAAACAAGCGCTTGAGGCGGATTATGTTTCCGTGTCCGTAATAGGGCTGGATGTGCCGCACTTCCACATTCATCTGATTCCCAGATACGCTAACGACGGTTTGCCGGTTTTTTGGCCAACCAAAGCTTATCCGGAAGGAGAAATGAAAAAAACAGCGGAGAAGATAAAAAAGCTTACTTAAGAAATACTTTATGAAATTATTGATTACAGGAGGAGCAGGTTTCATAGGCAGCAATTTTATCCGCTATATTCTTAAAAAATATCCTGCCCGCAATGCTTCGCATAGCAATGCAGGCGGGCCGGATTATCATATTATTAATCTGGATCTTTTAACTTACGCCGGCAATCCGGAAAATTTGAAAGATATCGAATCTAACCCAAATTATAAATTTGTCCACGGCGATATTTGCGACCGAAAATTAGTGGATAGTTTGATGCCGGAAATTGATCTGATTGTTCATTTTGCCGCCGAGTCGCATGTCGATCGTTCAATTTTAAACTCTACTGATTTTATTCGAACTAATATTATCGGCACCCACACCTTGTTGGAATCAGCCAAAAATAATGGTTTAAAAAGATTCCATCATATTTCCACTGATGAGGTTTTTGGCTCTCTGGAGCTTAATTGGCCGTCCTTTAACGAAAAGACGCCTTATGACCCCAGAAGCCCTTATAGCGCCTCTAAAGCAGCCTCCGACCACCTGGTGCGGACTTATTTCCACACTTTCGGCCTGCCAATCACTATTTCCAATTGTTCCAATAATTACGGGCCTTACCAATTTCCGGAAAAATTTATTCCGCTTATTATCACTAACTTATTGGAAAACAAGAAAATTCCGCTTTACGGCGACGGTCTGAATGTCCGCGACTGGCTGTATGTGGAAGACCATTGCGCGGCGATTGATTTAATAATCCATAATGGAAGGATAGGGGAGACTTACTGTATTGGAGGCCGGAGCGAAAAAACCAATCTGGAAATCGCGCAAAAAATTCTGAAATTAATGGACAGAAAGAACGATCAGATTGAATATGTGGCCGACCGGCCGGGACACGATAAGCGTTATTCTATTGATTTTTCCAAGATTCAGGAAAAATTGGAATGGCAACCGCAAACCAGTTTCGCAGACGGACTGCAAAAAACCATCGAGTGGTATAAAAATAACCCGAGCTGGTGGAAAAATATCAAAAGCGGGGAATATCAGAAATATTACGCGAAACAGTATGGAAAGAATGGATTGTAAATTGAGGATGGAAAATCAGGAACCGCAAATCTAAAATTAATACATAAAAAAACATTATTAGGATATTTTTTACTCCCGTATTACAGTATACGGGAGTAAATATAAAAATATAAAATTTAAATTATTATGATTGAGAAGAAAATTTTAATCCTTGGCGCCAAAGGAATGCTGGGACAGGAATTAGTTAGAATCTTCAAAAAAGACAGCGGTTATAAAGTTTTGGCGTGGGATAAAGAAGATTTGGATATTACCCAAGAAACGGCGGTTTATCGCAAAATTAAGGCGATTAGGCCGGCGATTATTATCAACGCGGCCGCTTATAACGCCGTGGATAAATGCGAAGCAGATAAAAAGGAACTGGCTTTGGCTAAAAAAATAAACGGTCTGGCTCCCGGCTATTTGGCCAAAACCGCTAAAAAAATCGGCGCGGTTTTAATCCACTATTCCACGGATTATGTTTTTGATGGAAATCCAGATATTACAGAGCCTACAGGCTGTTCGCATTCTTGCAGTTCCTGCCATTTGCACGAATCTTTTCAACCGCAAATTGGCTTTGATGAAAATGCCAAGCCTAATCCCATTTCCAATTATGGTCGATCCAAATTAATGGGAGAAAAAGAAATAACTAAAAATGCCAAAAAATATTATTTAATCCGCACTTCCAAGCTTTTCGGAAAACCGGCTCAAATTGAGGGAGCGAAAAAAAGTTTTTTTGATGTGATGCTTGAACTGGGACAAAAAAACCAAGAAGTCAAAGCGGTAGACGAAGAGATAAGCTGTTTTACTTATGCCCCGGATTTAGCTCAAAAAACCAAAGAAATTCTTGAATCTCAAAAGCCTTTTGGGATATACCATATTGTAAATAGCGGGCCTTGCACCTGGTATGAAGCCACGCTAGAATTGTATCGCCAGGCCAAGATTAAGGTCAAGGTTATTCCAGTGAGTTCTGGCGAATTTCCGCGTCCCGCCAAGCGCCCCGCTTATTCCGTTTTACTGAATACTAAATTGAATCCGCTCCGGGATTGGAAAGAAGCGCTAAAAGAATATTTAGAAAATCCTTACTAATTACTAATCAAATACGAATATACTAATAAATGCCATTGAGAAATGATCTAATTTATAAAGACGAGTGCCATAGGATTATTAAATAGTCAACTTAAAATAAAAATTCGTATATTAGTAAATAATTCGTAATTCGTAAAGAAATTCTATGAAAAATATCAAAAAACAAGACCCGCAAGTTTATAAAGCTATCCAAGGAGAACTTAAGCGCCAGCAAGAGGGGATGGAATTGATCGCATCCGAAAACTATGTTTCGGAGGCGGTGCTGGAAGCTCTGGGTTCGGTTTTCACTAATAAATACTCCGAGGGTTACCCGGGACATCGCTATTACGCGGGTCAAAAATATACCGATCAAGTGGAAAACTTGGCTATCGAGAGGGCCAAAAAGCTCTTCGGAGCCGAACATGTGAATGTTCAGCCGTTATCTGGCGCTCCGGCCAATATGATCGCCTACAGCGCTGTTTTGAAGCCCGGAGACACGGTTTTAGGCATGGATCTCTCCCATGGAGGGCATCTCACGCACGGCCATCCGGTAACTTTATCAGCTAAAATTTACAAATTTATCCGCTATAAAACCGACACTTCCGGAAAAATAGATTATAGGGAATTGGAAAAAATGGCCCGGAAATATAAACCCAAATTGATTCTGGCCGGATTTTCCGCTTACACCCGGCAACTGGATTACAAAAAATTTCAAGACATTGCCAAAAAAATTGGCGCCATAACGATGTTTGACATCGCGCATATCGCCGGACTGATCGCGGGAAAAGCGCTGCCCAATCCCGTGCCGTATTTTGACATCGTCACCACGACCACGCACAAAACTTTGCGCGGACCGCGCGGCGGGATGATTTTATGCAAAAAGGAATTCGCCAAAGCTATTGATAAAGCGGCTTTCCCCGGATTTCAAGGCGGACCGCACGAAAATAATATCGCGGCCAAAGCCGTCGCTTTTGGAGAAGCGCTAAAACCGGCTTTTAAAATTTACGCCAGGCAAATACTCAAAAACGCCAAAGTTCTGGAGCAAGAATTGAGAAAATACGAGTTTAAATTAATGTTTGGCGGCACGGACAACCATATGGTTTTAGTGGATGTTTTTGGCTCTAAAGGCGTCTCCGGCAAAGAAGCGGAAGTCGTTTTGGATGAAATCGGAATCACCTTGAATAAAAATATGATTCCGGATGACCCCCGGGGTCCCATGGATCCCAGCGGCATAAGAATCGGCGTACCGGCCATTACTACTCGCGGGATGAAAGAAAAAGAAACTAAGATGATTGCCAAGTGGATCAAAGAGGCGATTGAAAATCGGATGGACAAGAAAATGCTGAAAAAAATTCATCAAGAAGTGATAAGATTATGCAAGAAGTTCCCAATTTACCGCAATCTTTACTAATTACTAATCAAATACGAATATACTAATAAATGACAATCAGAAATGATTTAATTTATAAAGATGAATGCTATAAAATTGTTGGTTTGATTTTTGAGATTTTTAACAATATCGGTTATGGTCATAAAGAGAATTTTTATCAGAATGCCATTGCTAATACGTTTGTTGAAAACAAAATTCCCTTTAAGCAACAACTAAAAGCCAGGGTTAAATATAAAGAAAAAGAGATTGGCTATTATTTTTTTGATTTTTTGGTATTCGATAAGATAGTAGTAGAATTAAAACAAAAAAATTATTTTTCCAAAAAAGACATAGACCAAACATATTCTTATTTAAAAGCAGCAAACTTAAAACTAGGTATACTGATTTATTTTACAAAAAATGGAATTCGCTATAAAAGAATAGTTAATTTAAAATAAAAATTAGTATATTAGTACCAATATTAGTAATTAGTAAAGAAATCTTATGAAAGGCATCATTCTCTCCGGCGGGACGGCAACAAGGCTTTTTCCGCTCACCGCCACCACTTCTAAACAATTATTACCGGTTTACGACAGGCAGATGATTTTTTACCCGCTCAATACGCTGATTAAAGCGGGCATCAGGGATATTTTAATCATCGTCTCGTCGGAACACAGCGGGCAATTTTTAAATCTTTTAGGATCGATATTGAAGAATTACGGGGTTCATCTTTTTTTCGAAGTGCAAAAAGTGCCCAAGGGCCTGGCAGAGGCTTTCATTTTAGGAGAAAATTTTATTGGTCAAAATAACGTCGCTATGATTTTAGGAGACAACATCTTTGAAGACGATTTTTCCAATGATATCAAAAATTTTAAATCCGGAGGAAAAATTTTTGCTAAAAAAGTCAAAGATCCGGAAAGATCCGGAGTGGTGAGATTTGATAAAAATAATAAAGCCGTGGAGATTGTGGAGAAACCCAAAAAATGGATAAGCGATTATGCTATTCCCGGATTCTATATCTATGATAAACAAATTTCCGAAATAGCTAAAAAAGTCCAGCCTTCAGAAAGGGGAGAAATAGAAATCACATCGCTTCATAATTATTATTTGGAAAAAAAGAAATTAGAAGTTGGAATAGTCAAGGGAGAATGGCTGGACGCGGGAACTTTTGACTCCCTGCTGGAAGCGGGCAATATCGTCAAAAACAAGAAACTTTACAAAAAATTCGACCCATTGATCAATCAGGCTATTTTAGAATTCAACGAGGAATTGAAAACCATCGCCAGGAAAAAACTGTTATAAACAATAAGTAATTTCTTTACTAATTACGAATCAAGTACTAATATACGAATTAAAAAAATAATTATTAGTATATTCGTAAAAAATTAGTAATTAGTAAAGCTAACTCTCATGAAGATCAAAAAAGCTATTTTACCCGTAGCCGGATTTGGAACCAGATTTCTGCCTGCCACTAAAGCGCAACCCAAAGAAATGCTGCCCATAGTCGACAAGCCTGTTATTCAATATCTAGTCGAAGAAGCCGTGGCATCGGGAATAGAAGAAATTATTTTTGTAACCGGACGGGGTAAAAGAGCCATTGAGGATCATTTTGATGTTTCTTTCGAATTGGAAAAAACTTTAGTGGAAAAAAACAAGCAAGACTTGCTTAAAGCCGTCCAAGGTATTTCCAGTCTGGCTAAATTTTCTTATGTTCGGCAATCAATGCCCTTAGGCGACGGCCATGCCATCTTGCAGGCTACCAATATTATCAATCGCGAACCGGTTTTGGTTATTTTTGGCGATTGTCTTTATGACAGCCAAGTTCCGGCTTCCAAACAACTGATAGAAACTTATGAAAAATACGGCGAGAGCATTGTAGGATTAAGTCAAATTGAAAAAGCAGAAGTTTCTAAATTCGGAGTGATAGAAGGAGAAAAATTAGAAAACGGAGTTTGTAAAATAACCAAATTTGTGGAAAAACCCCAGCCGGAAGAAACCGAATCTAACCTAGTAGCGGTGGGAAAATATATTATTACTTCGGAAATTTTTGATATTCTGGCCAATATAAAAACGGGAAAATCGGGAGAAATCCGCTTAGCCGATGCTTTTGAATTAATGCTGCAAAATAACCGGCCGATTTACGGCAAAGAAATAGACGGACAATGGCTGGATACCGGCGATAAGTTTAATTTTATGAAAGCTTCCATTCATATGGGATTAAAGCATCCGGAAATTGGAGAAAAACTGAAAAATTATTTAAAAAATTTGAATCTATAATCATTTCATGAAAATCGCCATCCAAACCGCCGATTTGGATTCTTCCCGGATCGACGGCACGCGCGTTTACATCCAGAATCTATTGAAACATTTCGGCCATATCAGTCCTGCTGATGATTTTTGGCTTTACCACAGAAGCGACTTTAATCCGGAACTGGCGCCGCCGATTTTCCCTAATTATCGCGTTATACAAAAAGCTTGGCCCTTTTTTTGGACGCAAGTCCGCTTCGCCTTTGAAATTTGGCGCGACCAGCCGGATGTTTTGTGGATGCCGATTCAGGCTCTGCCCGTTTTTCGCCGGAAAAAACTCAAAACCATTATCACTATCCACGATTTGGCGTTTAAATATTTTCCCAAAGATTTTAAAATAAAAGATTTTTATAAAATTGATTATTTTTCGGATTACGCCATCCGCCATTCGGACAAAATCATCGCTATTTCCAATTCAACCAAGAAAGACATTTTGAAATTTTATCCGGAAATATTGGAAGAGAAAATCAAAGTTATTTATCATGGCTTCGATCAAGAAATATTCGCTAAAACTAGAAATCAGGAGGAAGAGCAAGCGCTTAAAAATAAGCTTGGGATAAAAGGGGATTATATTTTATACACCGGCGCTATCCAGCCCCGGAAAAATATCGGCTTATTAATTGAAGCTTTTGATATTTTGCAGGAATCCGGTGTTTTTTCGGGTCAACTGGTCCTGGCCGGAGAAAAAGCTTGGCTTTCAGAAAACACTCTAAAAAAGGCGGAAAATAGCCGTTTTTCCGCTAAAATAAAATTGCCCGGAAAAGTTAGCTTTGCCGATTTAGGCGTTCTTTTCAGGGGAGCCGGCGTTTTTGCCTTCCCGTCGCTTTATGAAGGCTTCGGATTGCCTATTTTGGAGGCTTTCGCCTCCAAAATTCCCGTCGTTTGCGCTAAAAATTCCAGTTTGCCGGAAGTGGCCGGCGAGGCCGCTTTATATTTTGAAAACAATAACGCGCAAGATTTAGCGCGAAAAATAAAGCAAGTTTTGGAAAATCCGGAATTAAAAAATGACCTTATTCAAAAAGGCCTGCTTCAGCTCCAAAAATTCTCCTGGGAAAAATGCGCCCAAGAGACGCTGGAGTTTTTAAAAAATTAAATAATTGTCATTCCGACCGAAGTGGAGGAATCTAATTAAAATTTATTAAATTAGATCCTTCGACTCCGTCCCGATTACTCGGGACTTCACTCAGGATGACAATTTTAAGAAATGGAGCTACTAAAAGAAATAGCAGATAAAAGGTGGCCAAGCGACGAATCAACTTTAAAATTTAGAGAAGCTTCAAGGGCTGTAATTTTTGATGAGAGCAATTTAATTCCCATGCTTTTTGTTGCCAAAAATAATTACCACAAACTTCCAGGTGGAGGTATTGATGAGGGTGAAGATAAATTAACAGCGCTTTTTAGGGAAGTCAGAGAAGAAACCGGATGTGAAATGGAAATTACCGGAGAAGTGGGCGAAATCATTGAGTATCGCTCCAAATTTAATTTGAAACAAATATCCTATTGCTATCTAGGAAAAATAACCGCAAAAGGCGACCCTGATTTTACCAAAGAGGAATTAAGCGATGGATTTCAAATTGTTTGGCTATCTTTAGATGAAGCTATTTTAAAAGTCAAGAATGATAAACCGGAAGATTATGAAGGCAGGTTTATTCAGCAAAGAGATTTAAAATTCCTACAAGAAGCTTTGAAAAATAAAAATGCCCCGAGTGAAATTTAATCACAAGGGACATTTATTGGAATTCATTCAGGAAGAGCTTTTGCTTTCTCGAGAGACTGTTTGGCCCCCCTAAGTTCCTCGAGTTTTTTTTCTCTTAGCTCATACAATTCCTGAATTGTTTTTTTAAATTTCGCTATGTCTTCGTGTTTGGGGGTACTCTCATCTATCTTATGTATATCCACTAAGATAGATAACATGAGTTCGATAGATTCTCGCCCCTGGTCAATCTTTTCTATCTCACATTCAATAAGATTAACTCCAAGCTCCGCGTTATTTATGCAAAGTCTCTTGATCAGACCTCGTTTGACTTCGATGGCTGACGCAGAATGCGCTAACACCATCGTCGTAAAAAGAACTAATAATAATACTACGAATTTTTTCAT
>PEVT01000011.1:10507-10649 GCA_002780175.1 Candidatus Moranbacteria bacterium CG06_land_8_20_14_3_00_40_12
CTCCTGTTTTAAAGGGTTTTAAGAACAATTTGACACTAAAATTAGTATCAAATTAGTGTAGCAGAAAATAGACCATTTGTCAATAGTTTGTACCTACATTCTACCCACAAGTGCAACATTGGGATGAAAAAGAAACTGCAAT
>PEVT01000041.1 GCA_002780175.1 Candidatus Moranbacteria bacterium CG06_land_8_20_14_3_00_40_12
AAAAAAGATGGTATTTGTGGGCCGCTTTGATCTTACTGGCGATTATCGGCTATGCCACCTACACCAACAGCCCCGTCATGGCCATTACTTTTATTTTAATCGGAGTAGTGGGTTATATTTATCTCAACAAGGATCCGCGCGTTCTTGATTTTCAAATCACTGCTAAAGGCATCGCTATAGGAAAAGATTTTTATGATTTCGATTCGGTGGATTCCTTCTGGATTTTTGAAAATTCAACCCAATTCGACATTTTAAGCCTGCATATCAAAAACCGCTTCATGCCTTTTGTTCAAATCCCCTTCCCGGAAGAAACTTCCGTCAAACTCCGCTTTCTGTTGCGCGAATATATTCCGGAAGAAAAACAAGAACTAACCCTGGCTGATTCTCTTGAAAAATTCTTCCATTTGTAGTAGTTTAAATTATTGTTATTTTTGTAAGGTTTATCGTCCCACATCATTTATTCAATGGACCCCGCGCCAAAATTTGCTCCCGTAGCTCAGTTGGATAGAGCGCAAGCTTGCGGAGCTTGAGGCCACAGGTTCGAATCCTGTCGAGAGCACAAAATAAATTCGCAAATTTGGTGCGGGGCAGATACCACATTTGGTTGTTTATTCTGCAATAAGCTTTATTTTAACCAGGGTTATCTAAAAAATTAAATGTCCGCCCCGGCATTCGCGGGGCGTCCGGCGTATACCGGACGATTCCCTGCCGGCAGGCAGGCTGCCAAGCGCACTTTTTTACTTCTTACTCATGTTTACAGTTCAATCCCAACTTAAAGACACCGGAAAAATCACTCCGCGCTACGGGAAAATATTAGAAAAGCTGGGTCTTTTGACTGTCCGCGATCTGCTTTTTTATTTTCCCTCCCGCTATGACGATTTTTCCCGTATTGTTCCCATCGCGGAAAAATATCTCGATCAAGTAATAACGGTTGAAGGCCAAATTGTCAAAGCCAAACTTACCCGGATTTTCCGCCGAAAATTGACTTTGTTTGAAATTATTATTCAGGATAAGAGCCATCAGCCGCTTAAGGCTCTTTGGTTTAATCAGCCCTATTTAGCCGAATCCCTAAAAGAAGGAGTTGTTGTCAGATTAAGCGGAAAAATGACTCTGAACAAAAAATTCCTCTTTCTTTCCAATCCGGCCTGGGAAATGGCACAGCGGGAAAGCACCAATACCGGCCGGATTGTTCCGATTTACCGGGAAACTAAAGGGTTGACTTCCAAATGGCTGCGCTGGAAAATAAAAGAATTTTTGCCTTGCGCTTCTCAATTGACGGAAATTATTCCAGCTAAAGTGGCGAAAAAATTCCATTTGTATGATTTTCCCGAAGCTCTAAACCAAATTCATTTCCCCAAAAACTCGGAAAGTCTGGTTCGCGCGCAAAAAACTTTCGCTTTTCAGGAAATGCTTCTGATTCAAATTAAAAGTTTGCGTCTCAAAAAAGACTGGGAAACCCACAATTCCTTATCCATAAAATTCGATGTGGATTTGATTAAAAAATTCGTCAATCATCTGCCTTTTAAGCTTACCGACGCTCAAAGAAAATCCTCCTTCGAGATTTTAAAAGATTTGGAAAGTCCCCGTCCGATGAACCGCCTGCTAAACGGCGACGTGGGATCCGGAAAAACTATTGTCGCCGCCATTGCGGCTTTGCAAACTATCCAGGCTGGTCATCAAGTGGCGCTGATGGCGCCTACGGAAGTTTTAGCGCGCCAGCATTTTGAAAGCTTTTCTGAAATTTTTAAGAACAACAATTTTAACATAGCCTTACTGACTAATTCATACCGTAAAATAAATAATTTCGAATTTCGAATTTCGAATTTCGAAAAAAATTCTAATTTTCAAAATTCTAATTTTAAAATTGATTCAAAATTCAATCCGCCGGCTGGCGGACAAAATTACTCTAAACTAAAAACTGTAAATCGAAAAATACTTCTATCTAAAATTAAATTGGGCAGCGTAAATCTCTTGATTGGAACTCACGCCCTTATCCAAAAAGACGTTTGTTTTCAAAATTTAGCTCTGGCCATTATCGACGAACAGCATCGTTTTGGCGTCGCTCAAAGAGCTTCTTTGCAGCAAAGCGCCCTGGAGCTCAAAGACGGCAGCTCCCAAACCATTCCGCATCTTTTAACCCTCACCGCCACGCCCATTCCCCGAACGCTGGCTATCGCCTTTTCCGGCAATTTGGATATTTCCCTTCTGGATGAAATGCCTAAAAACCGCCAGCCAATTATCACGCAAATTATTCCGCCTGCCAAAAGAGAGGAGGCTTACGCTTTTTTAAAAAAACAAATTTTATCCGGACGGCAGGCGTTTGTCATTTTGCCATTAGTTGAAGAGTCCCCGGCTTTGTCGGAAATTAAGGCCGCTACGGAAGAATATAAAAAATTGGCGGAAAAAATCTTTCCCGATTTAAAAATCGGATTGCTCCATGGTCGTTTAAAATCAGCGGAAAAAGAAAAGGTGATGAATCAATTTAAAAACAGGGATTTGGATATTTTAGTCGCCACTTCCGTTGTGGAAGTCGGCATTGATATTCCCAACGCGACAATTATACTGATTGAAGACGCGGAACGTTTCGGCCTTTCCCAATTGCACCAGTTCCGGGGACGGGTGGGCCGCGGAGAACACCAATCTTATTGCCTGCTTTTCACTAATTCCGATTCGGCCAAGTCTCTGCAAAGATTAAAGGTTCTCGCGGAAACTAACGATGGTTTCGCTATCGCTGAAAAAGATTTGCGATTGCGCGGTCCGGGACAATTTTTCGGCACCTTGCAATCCGGCCTTCCCGACATCGCCATGGAAAATTTGACTAACATTAAACTGATAAAATTCGCCCAAGCGGAAGCTAAGAATATTTTAACGGCCGATCCGGAACTGAAAGAACACCTTTCCCTTAAAAAAGAGCTGGAAAAATTTCAGGAAAAAATCCATTGGGAATAATTTTTTAGTTTACTTTTAATTTTTCCGCGCCTTAATTTAATCCGCGTTACAGCCAAAATTTAGCTATTGACTTTTGGGATTTTTTGCGCTAGCATTAAAAGTCGCAAAAAATAAACAACTTAAAAAGAGGAGGGAAAAGTGAAGAGAATCTTTTTTATTTTTTCGGCAATAGCGGTTCTTTTTATTATTAACAATTCAACCCTGGCGGATAACGGCCATGTTTCTGCCGCCGTCGGAGATACTGGCAATAAATGCCAAAAAATCGCCGGGCCAACTATCCCGCCAGACGCGCAAAAAGTGGTTCTTATAATAAATGGAGAAGAGCTCTTTCTTTCCCCCGGTGTTTACTGGATCTGGGGAAGAGAGAAAAACCCCCAGGCACTCTGCCTGGAAGCATCAACATTCATAAATCTTCCTCCCGGGGTGTATGTGCTCTATACAATCCCGGAAAAATAAAAAGTCCTCATCAAAAAGTCCCGCGGATCTGCTCCTCAGATCCCGGGACTTTTATTTTATACCAAACCGCCATAAATAATGCCGGCAATGCTTGGCGTAATCCACGCCCACTCTTTGGGATCTTTTTATATCTTCAGGAGAAATTTTAATCCCCCGCTCTATCCAAAGTTTTGCGCCTTTTGCAACGCCCCGCACCAAGCTTTGTTTTGGTGCGCGGGTTATATCCCAGCCGTTTAACTCTTTATCTATTTTTAATTCCCGGCAAATTTTCCCCGGCCCGTTCAACTTAATTGCTTCTCCCTTTGGAAAAGAGGGATTTGAGGGGGATTTGAAAATCCCTCTGGCCTTTGGCCATCTTCCTTTTCTAAAGGGGGAGTTTTCCGTTATTTCCACACTTCTTATGAGCACCGCCGCCGGGTAATCCTTTTTCTCTGTTACGATATTGAAACAATGATACATCCCGTAAATTAAATAAATATAGGCGTATCCCGCTTCGCCGAACATCAGTTCTGTTCTCGGCGTCCGGCCCTTGGAAGCGTGGCTGGCCAGATCATTTTCGCCTTTATAAGCTTCCGTTTCCGTAATGACCGCCTTTACGACCTGCTTGCCGATTTTTCTAACTAAAATACAGCCTAAAAGTTCTTGGGCCACTTTCAGCGTATCGCGATTAAAAAATTTTCTTGGAAGAATCATTTTTTTCCAGCAATTTTTGATAAATTTTGAGCATCTTCCGCGCGCAGATTTCGTCGGTATATTTTTCTCTCGCGATCCGGGCTCCGGTTTGTCCCAATCGCTCTCGCAAGCTTTTATCTTGAATTAATTTATTCACCGCGCTGGAAAATTCTTTTTTGTTTTCCGCCACTAAAAATCCGCTGATATTATTTTCCACTAAATCGCGAATTCCAGTGGCATTCACCGCCACCACCGGCAGTCCCGCATACAGCGCTTCGGTAATGATCATCCCCTGCGTTTCGCTCTTAGAGGCGTAAATGAAAATATCTCCGGCCGCGAAATAATTTTTCATTTCCGGGCGAGCGATAATTCCGGCAAAGATAATCCTGCCGCTCAAATTTTCTTTTTTCATAAGCGCTTCCAATTTATCGCGCAAATCTCCTTCGCTTACAACTAAAAATTTGGTTTTGCCATTGGTCTTAAGCGCTTCTATCGCCGCCGCGAAAAGAAACTCTGTGTTTTTTTCCTTAGTCAGGCGGCAGACGGAAAAAAGCAATGTTTCATCATCGCCGATATTGTATTTCTTTCTTATTGAAATTCTTTCCGGGTTGGCGAAATTTTCTTCATCCACTCCCGAAGAAACAGCCTCGATGTTTTTATTGGCCACTCCCCAATTTTGGATTATTTTTTTTACCGATTCGGTTGGCGTGATAACAAAATCGCATTTGTTGGCGTAATTCACGGCTTTTTTAATAATATACTTGGCCATCCATTTTGCTGGAATCAAAGGCACAAAATGCACATACTGGTCATACAAAGTATGCCAAGTAAAAACCAGGGGGATATTTTTTTTCTTTGCCCACTTCATAGCGGCTGTTCCAAGCAAATTGGGATGCTGGGAGTGAATAATATCAATTTCCAATTTTGACAGAACCTCGTTCATTTCGCGCGAATACGGAATAGCCAGAGGAAATTTTATTTTATAACTTATATCCAGCGCCGGATAGCGGAAAACATTCGGATTTTCGTCCTGATAATTTTTGTAGTGTGGAGCGAAAATAAAAACTTGATGATTCCAGGATTCCAGTTTCTTGCGAAAACTTTCCACAGAATTGGTTACTCCGTAAGGATTAGGCAGATAATTATTAGTAAAGATTCCAATGCGCATAATAAAAAATTTCAAAATCCAAATTTCCAATGACAAATAAAGTTCCAAATCCAAAGTTCAAACTTTTTGATATTTAGTCATTGAGATTTTATTGGAAATTTGTCATTTGCCATTTGTATTTAAAAAATATCATTTACACACAAAATATAATAAAAAACAACTCACTTGATTATACTAGTTGTTTCTTATAAATTCGGCTATGTCTTCAAACACATACTCATTTTTGATATCGGAGATGAAAGTGTGATAAGCCTTGTTAACGTATTTCTTTCTTTTTATTTTTGAGCCCAGGCGGTTATAAATTTCTTCCAGGCTTTTCGGAATCACGATGTGGTCGCTTTTCGACTGGATCAAAAAGCACGGCTGGGTTATCTGCTGCAAATTTTTTCTGGTTTTCTGGATCAATTCAAAAGTTTCCAGCGCGCTTTTTACTGAATATTTCTGATAAGAAATCAGCCGCGTGATGGTCGTGGCGGAGCCAAAAGTCGGAGGATAAATTTTTTTATTAAAAGGCTTGATATTAACCGTCAATTTGGCGAAAAAAACCATTAATTTTTCCAATCTGATTTTAAACGGAGTCGCCATTAAAATCAGTCCGGAAATATTTTTTTTCTTTTGCGCTAAAAGCAGAGCTAAACAGGATCCGACGGAAGTTCCGCCCACATAAATCCGATCGGTTTCTTTTTCCATTTCCGCACAAACTTTTTCCAAGTCGTTTAACCATTCTTCCCACTTCACGTTCTCCAAGTCTTCCGGTTTGGTTCCGTGTCCTTTCAACATTGGCCCATAAACCGTATAGCCTTTTTCATTGAGAAATTGGCCCAAGCGCCTCATTTCATAAGCCGTGGAACTCCAGCCATGAATCAAAATTACTCCTTTGCCGTTGTTACCTTTAAAATAAAAAGGCTGTTTCACGAAAGCCTTTTCTTCCTCAAAGAGAGATAAAGGATCCTTAAAAAGCACGCTTTTTATCGATTGAATGATATTTTTTACCATATTATCCAGTTTAACATTTTTTGAAAAACTTGCCAGCAGCCGTTGCTGCCTCTACTGGAACATAAATACTTGATTAATCGTTTTATTCCTGATAACATTATTTATAGTCTTATTATTCTGCCGCGCTCGTCTAGCCCGGTCCAGGATACCAGATTTTTCACCCTAACGGGCAACCACCCGCAAGGGTGGCATCCTGGTAAATAAAAAAATGGCGCTATCGTCTAGTGGTTAGGACACCAGGTTTTCATCCTGGTAACAGGGGTCCGATTCCCCTTAGCGCTACCATCAAAAAACTTTATGTTAATTTTAGGTATTGAAACTTCCTGTGATGAAACGGCCGCTTCGATTATCGAAGTTCAAAAAGGAAAAATTCAAGTTCTCTCTAATGTAATTTCTTCTCAAATTAAATTGCATGCCGCTTGGGGCGGAGTGGTTCCCAATCTGGCCGCCCGGGAGCATTTGAAAAATATTTTTCCCGTTCTTGGCAACGCGTTTAGAAAAGCGAAAATAAAACCGGCGGATCTGGATCTCATCGGCGTCACGGCCGGTCCCGGCCTTATTCCGGCGCTGCTTATCGGAGTGAACGCCGCTAAAACCCTGGCTTATGTCTGGAAAAAGCCTTTAATGGGAATCCATCATATTGAAGGACACATTTACGCCAATTTCATTGGCGTAAATCCCAAATCCCAAATCCCAAATCCCAATAAATCTAAAAGCTATAAGCTAAAAGCTAAAAGCTTCAATATTAAGTTTCCCCTTTTATGCCTGGTGGTTTCCGGCGGACACACGCAATTAGTTTTAATGAAAAAGCACCTGCATTATCAAATTATCGGAGAGACTCAAGACGACGCGGCCGGCGAAGCTTTTGACAAAGTGGCGCGTATTTTAAACCTAGGTTATCCCGGAGGACCAAGCGTTGCCCTGCGGGCAACTAAATTCAAAGTTCAAAGTTCAAAGTTCAAAGTTATTTTACCCAGGCCGATGATTAATTCCAACGATTTTAATTTTTCTTTTTCCGGCCTCAAGACCGCTGTTTTATACGAAACCAAAAAACATCCGGAAATGCTCCAGAAACCGGCTTATATCGCCGCCCTCTGCCATGAATTTCAAAAAGCCGCAACCGAAGTGCTGATTGCCAAAACCCTTCGCGCCGCTCAAAAATACCAACCCCGCTCTATTTTGCTGGCCGGAGGAGTTTCCGCCAATCTCGAATTACGCCAAAAATTAGGCGCGGCTATTAAAAAAGAGCTCTCTGAAACCGCTTACTACATACCGGAAATAACTTACGCTCTGGATAATTCCGCGATGATTGCCGCGGCCGCTTTTTTCCGCCGGAAGTTATCCCGAAAAAAAAATTATTCCTGGCCGGCGGTTCAAGCTGAAGCTAATTTGAAGCTCTCCTCTCTTTAAACTTATGAAAAAAACTCAATTTTTCATGTTGGGAATCATCACAGCTCTGGGAGCGCTTTTTTTGGAGCTGCTGTTTTTTACTGTTTTTAATTTAAAAATGGATTTGTCCCGTGTTTATTCTCATTCTTTCGTCTTGGCTGTTATCCTTTCGGTATTTCTGGAAGAAAGCTTAAAAATTTCTGTTCTCTTTAAGATCCTGAAAAAAATAATCAGCGAAGAATCCGGGCAAAAACCTGTTTTTTTATCCGCCGTAATGGCCGGCTTGGGTTTTTCCGCTACGGAAATTTTCCTTAATCTTTTTAATCTCCAAACCAACCGCTATTTTTTCTTTTTGGATATTTTCGGCCTTCTAATCGTTCATATTGGAACTTTTGCCATTTTAGGTTATGTTCTGGCTAAAAAAGCTGACTTCAGCTTTCCTAAATTCGCCCTTTTTCTCCCTGTAACTTTTTCCTTCCATTTGCTTTACAATATTCTCGTTATTTATCGGGAGAATTCCGGTTTTTACTTCCTTTTTTTGATTTTATCCCTAATTTTAATTCTGGTTTTTTCCCGGGATTTAAAAAAGCCTCTTAAAAATGAAAACTTGCCAAAATCTGAAATTAGCTTATAATTATTTCAGGATAATTTTTAATGATTTTCTAAAGTAATGACTAAAATTAAACGTTCTTTTTTGGAAAGATTGACCGGCGCCAAAAGAATCGAACCGGAAGAAAATTATGCTGAAGAAACTCCCATCAGGCCAACGAGCAATTTTTACCAGGAAGAAATGGAAATTAACACGCACCCGTCTTTTAATTCAAATTCTCCCAAAAATATGAACGAAGAAAATATCTTATCCAATGACTCCAATGAAGGACAATTAACTATCGATGTTTATCAGACCGAGAGCGATATTGTCATAAAATCCACTATCGCCGGAGTCAAACCGGAAGATCTGGATGTGGCCATTAATAACGACATGGTAACTGTCAAGGGCGAACGGAAGAGCGAGGAGCAGGTTCCGGAAGAAAATTACTATTACCAGGAATGCTACTGGGGCAAATTTTCCCGTTCCGTTATTTTGCCCGTCGATGTTTTGGCGGAAAAAATCGAAGCTTCCATGAAAAACGGGATTTTAACCATCAGACTGCCTAAGGCGGATGTCAATAAAACCAAGAAAATCCAAGTTAGAGGTTTCTAACCGCCGCTAAACAGGATCTGCCTGAAAACTTTCCTTTGCAAAGGAAAGTTTTTTATTGATTTAATAGCCATTTTGAGTTATTCTAAACATATGCGAAGGAAGAATTATTTTATTTTTTTATTTTCGATTTTTTTGCTGGCTCCCTTTTTAAGCTTGGCTGAAAATTACCAATCCGGTTCCGATTATCTTGATTTTCAAGAAAGTTTTCTAAGCAAAATTCCCGCGGAAATAAGCTTGCAGATAGGAAAATCCGCTTATCCCCTGTCCAGAGAAACTGTCGCATCCTGGATTGAAGAAAAATCCAAACTTGCCTACCGGGAGAATTACTCGTCTGAAATTGAAAATACCGATCCTTGCCGGGAAAAATATTTTGTCGTTTGCCGGTTGTCCCGGGACATCAAAAGAAGTTTCCGGACAAAAAAAATTTCTCAATTGGCTGTCAGTCAAAAGTCGGTTTTAAGCTTTTTGGAAGATTTGGAAAGGCAAGCCAACAAAGATCCGGAAGACGCCAAGTTTAAAATGGATGAAAACGAAAAAGTTTCTCTCTTTTCTCTGGGCAGTCCGGGTCTTAAATTAGATAAAGAAAAAAGCCTGCGAATTATTCTGGATTATCTGAAAAATAATGAAAAAAATGATCAGTTTAGCTTAAGTTTTACCGAAATTGAGCCGGCTTTATCCATAAATTCCATTGATAATTTAGGTGTCACTGCGCTTGTCGGAGAAGGCCGTTCCAATTTTCGCGGTTCTCCCAAAAATAGAATTTTCAATATAAAAGTCGCCGCCAGCCGTTTTGACGGAACTTTGATCAAGCCCGGAGAAGAATTTTCTTTCGTTAAAATTCTGGGAGAAGTAGATAGCGATCATGGCTATTTGCCGGAGCTAGTCATTAAAAAAGACAAGACCGAACCGGAATTTGGAGGAGGAATCTGCCAGGTTTCCACGACCGCTTTCCGCGCCGCTCTCAACAGCGGCCTCAAAATAACCGCGCGCCGCAACCACGCTTACCCGGTCCAATATTATAATCCCCAAGGAATGGACGCTACGGTTTATATTCCCCGCCCTGATTTGCGTTTTATCAACAACACCCCCGCTTATATCCTGATTCAAACTAAAATAGAAGACACCGAATTAATTTTTAAATTTTTTGGAACTGACGATGGCCGCGAAGTGAAAATTACCGGACCCAAAATTATCGAAAGAAAACCGGACGGAGGTTTAAAAACCACTCTTTCTCAAAAAGTTTTTGATAAAAACGAAACTCCTTTTATTGACGATATTTTCAACAGCAATTATGATTCACCCAATAATTACCCTCATCCCGGACAAGTTTTAACCGCCAAACCCGCCGATTGGTCAGATAAAGAATGGTCTAAATATAAAAAAGCGAACAAAATTTAACTTATGATTGCCGGTTTTGATTGACTTGCGCGCGCTTCTTTGATATCATTCTTTTGTTATTTTTTAAAAGCGCCCGCCTCCGCTAACCTGCCTCGCGCCAAAAGTTTATATTCAAATTTTTTTACGCATCCATAGCTCAGTTGGTAGAGCAGGAAGCTCTTAACTTCAAGGTCGCAGGTTCGAATCCTGCTGGATGCACCTGAATTTTTAACATATTACGCGCTGGTAGCTCAGTGGATAGAGCAGTAGCCTTCTAAGCTATTGGTCGCAGGTCCGATTCCTGCCCAGCGCACATTGCA
>PEVT01000028.1:0-10513 GCA_002780175.1 Candidatus Moranbacteria bacterium CG06_land_8_20_14_3_00_40_12
TTATGAAGTATTTTATGAAAAAAATTGAAAAAATGTTAAAATCTGAAAACGACGATGTTGCACTTCAGAATAGAATTCTAGAAAAGACAACCGGATGTTTTTTGAAGCTTCTTAAAATCCAGCGCTGAATGCGGTTCTTTGTTTTTTACTGGAATTTAATTTACTCGTAACGCAACGCTTCAATGGGGCTTAAATTAGCTGCGTGTCTGGCTGGCCCGCCTGCCTCGCTTAAATTACATGATTGAAATAACTTATGAGCCATATTTTATTCATACCTTAGAGCATCTATCGGATTCATCGCTGCGGCTTTGCGGGCGGGATAAAATCCAAAAATAATCCCAACCCCGGCTGATACTCCAAAAGCCAAAAGGACGGATCCCGGGGAAATTTCCGTCGCAAGGCTGCTATAAAATTTGGGAATAACTATTGAAGCAATCCATCCGATAAAAATGCCAATAGCTCCGCCAATGAAAGTCAACATTACGGCTTCCACTAAAAACTGTAAATTGATATAAATTTTTTTAATTCCTACTGCTTTTCTCAATCCAATTTCTCTGGTCCACTCGGTTACCGTAGTCAACATCATATTCATAATTCCAATCCCTCCCACCAGCAAAGATATGCCCGCGATTGAAGAAAGCAGAATAGTTAATGTGTTGGTAATACTCGTAGCAGTGGAAATAATGTCCGTTTGATTCATAATACTAAAATCAGCGTCGTCGGCGTCAGCTATATTATGGCGCCGTAAAAGCAGCTCGGTTATTTGTTCTTGGACTGAAGTCATAACATCTTGACTTTCGGCTGTAACATTAATGCTGGTAACGTATTCCGAACCAGATAAAAAATGACGGGAAGTGGGCAGGGGAACATAAATCACATCATCAGAGTTATTAGGTCCGGAACCTCCTTTTTCTTTGGTTACTCCTATCACTTCAAAATCAATATTATTAATTCTTACTATCAATCCAACGGGATCAATATTCTCACCGAATAAATCATCTTTTACTGTTGGACCGATAACAGCTACTTTGGAAGATTTTTTAATATATTGATCTGTGATAAAAATTCCATTGTCAACTTCGACATTGCGAACGCTGTAATATTCCGGAGTCGTTCCTGTTATTTTTGTGTTGGTATTGTTTCCCTTATAAGTGACTTGGTAACGGCCGCTTATTTCAGGCGCCACTCCGCTAATTCCTTGCGCTTCCTCTTTTATAGCATCCACGTCGTCAATTTTGAGCGTTTGAGCCCCACCCCTGGCTCCCATAACCATTCCGCTTTTTTGCGACCCGGGAGAAATCATGATCAAATTAGATCCTATCAACTGGATACTTTTTTGAATAGAATTCTGCGATCCTTGACCGATAGAAACCATAGTGATTACCGAGGCAACTCCAATAACGATACCTAAAACAGTTAGGCCAGATCGGACCTTATTTCCCATAAGCGCCCAGATTGTTTCTTTGATTAAATCAATAAACATAATATTAATAATTTCAAAATCCAAATTACAAATTTCCAATCAGATCCGAGTATCTAAATATCAAAATTTTGAATTGGGGATTTGGAATTTTTTTGTCATCAGAAATTTGTCATTTGATATTTTATATTTTGTGGTCATTCGGCACATTAGCTTCGTCCTTCTCTATTTTACCATCTCGAACATGAATTATGCGCCTGGCATAATCCGCCACATCCATTTCGTGGGTGATTAAAATTATCGTATGCCCTTTCTCGTTTAATTCCCGCAGCGCCGACATTACCAAGCGGCTGGTTTTCGTGTCCAGATTGCCCGTCGGCTCATCCGCTAAAATAATTGAAGGATTATTTATCAAAGCCCTTGCAATCGCCACTCTCTGCATCTGTCCCCCGGATAATTGATTGGAAAGATTCCCAAATTTGTTTTCTTCCATTCCGGCATATTTCAAACATTCTCGCGCCTGATTTTCACGTTGTTCTTGCGTCAGTTCCGAATAAAGCAAGGGCAACATAACATTCCGTAAAACAGTAGTTCGAGGAAGCAGATTAAAAGATTGAAAAACAAAGCCGATTTTATTCCGGCGCAAATCAGAAAGTTCATCGTCGTCAAGACGAGAAACTTCGCGTTCATCTAAAAAATATTCTCCGCTTGTTGGGTTGTCCAACGCGCCTAAAATATGCATGAGCGTTGACTTTCCCGAACCGGAAGGACCAATAATAGAAACAAATTCTCCTTTTTTTATCTCGAAAGAAACATTGTCCAAGGCTATGGTTTCAGTATCTCCGTTTTTATAAATTTTAGTAAGATTTTTACAATTAATCATAAACTGTTTACATTCCCGGAATCCCCATTCCTCTGTTGTTTTTGGAGGTTGACGCTGAACTCGAGCCCGTGTAAGATCCGCTGAAGGCCTGCGTGATAACAGCATCTCCGATATTGATTCCGCTTTTAATTTCGGTCTTGGAATTATTTTCCAGTCCAATTTCTACTGTTTTTTTCGCTAATATTCCATTATTCATAATTTCAACGTAATGGCTCTTGCCTTCCGTCTTGACCGCGCTGTTGGGAATTATAACAACATCTTGTCGAGTATCCGTTACGATTGACGCCGAAACGCTCATTTCCGGCTTGATTCTTCCATCCAATGAATCGAAATTTATGATGACGTTATAAGTTACTACTCCGGAAGTTAAGGTTCCCAAAGAATCCATTTTTTCCACTTTCCCCGTAGCGGTAAAATTATCAATGGCATTAAACGTGAGCGTTGCTTCTTGTCCGATTTTCACACTGGCAATATCCACTTCGCTCACTTCCACTTGAGCTTTCATTTGTATCCAAATCTCCGATAATAATTGGCACTAAACGGGTGCTGCTGGAAGAAAGATTGCTTAAATCATCTCCGTTTTTGATATTTATTTCATTTATTGTTCCATCAATTGGGGCCTTTACTTTTCGATCGGCATAATCAGATTTTTCATTATTATAACTAGCCAAGGCGTATTTGATGTTTTCTTCCGCCACTGTCACGGAAATTTCCGCCGCTTCCAATTTTTTCTTCATTGAAGACTCGGTGCTGGAACTGGCATCTTTATAATTTTCTTTAGTGTCTTTTTTATTGGCTTTGGCGGTTTCCAGCGAAGCTAAAGATTGCAGATAAGAAGAATGAGCCTTGGTAACATTAGCGCTCAAGTCGTCATTTTCTATGTCGAAAAGGAACTGCCCTTTTTCACTTTGTCTCCGACAGACACAGCTAAATTAGCTACGGTTCCCGTAATCGTCGGATCAATGTTAGCGCTGCTATCCACTATCACATTGCCGCTTCCGGAAACGGTAGTAGCTAGCGTTCCCTTTTCCGCTATAGCTGTTTTATATTGAATGGCCGCGGTATCAGATTTCGATTTATTATACCAATAGTATCCCCCGACTATTAATATAATAATCGCAACGGCTGAAATAATTTTCCTTTGCTTGATAAAAGTGACTATCCTGTTCATACATTGATTATTTAAATCACTGGCGCTATTTTGTCATTCCGAGCCTAGTCGAGCCTGCCTGCCTGACTTCCGGCAGTCAGGGAATCTAATTTAAATTATAATTAGATTGCCGCGTCCCTACGGGGCTCGCAATGACAATTTTTTTTAGTGATTTTATTATTGATTACCAGCCTGATTAAAAACCCGGATTAGATCGGCATTGATTACTCCGTCGTCCCCGGGATTGCCCATTACCACTATTTGATCATCATTTTTTAAATCGTTGATTTGAACATCATCGCGTCCTAATTTAATAATAGTCTTATCGTTCACCGCTACCGTGTTTTCCTTATTGTCTTTATCTTTGATGACTAAATTATTATCCGCGATGGAAATGATCGTTCCGGCTATCCCGTGCGCGTTGCGAAATCCGCGCCCTTCAAAATCCTTGAATTTTTCCTTCATTAGGCCCATCGGACCGCCAATGGGTCCGCCAAATTCATTCGGACCCGGGCGAGGTCCCATAAAATTCCGCTCGTAGTTTTCGCCGAATTTATAGGAAAATCGGGCTTTTTTGAGACCCACGCCGATGCCGGCCGCGAAACTTACCAGCGCGACTAGCATTACACCAACAACCGCGACCGCAATTTTAAACTTATTAGACTTCATTATTTCGTTCATAAAAATTGTTATTGCCTGCCTGCCGGCAGGCAGGCGAGGGAGTCCCGCCCCGGGACGACCGCGGCAATTTAATTATTTAATTAAACCTCAACTTTAAATTACTTCCACGATTATTTAAATACGCATTCAGCGACAAAAATAAGGTAAATATCGGAATTAAAATCGCAATGGCGCTGACTACCGGGAAAGTTTCCAGAAGCGAATAGAGAAAATCCTGCCAATTTCCCATTACCACCAGCCAATCGGAAAAAAGCAAGGTTGCCAGATTCCAAAATTCCGATTGTAAAATTGTTCCGCCAAAACTGAAAACAGCTCCGAACGCCGCCAGGCCGGAACCCGCTAAGCCCGCGTATGAGAAAATCAACTTTCTCTTTAGCGCTCTTTCCTTTTGGAAGCCTATCTTTTGCGCAATTAAAACCTCCAATCCCGCTGTTGGCTCGATTTCTGCGATATTTTTGAATATTTGGCTTAATTTTTGGTTCATATCAGTTAATACGTTTAAATAATTAATTCGGATGCAAATTATTTGATTGGCATTTTTTATATCACAGAGAATTAAATCTCTATAATAAAACCTTTTTCAAGCTCGTTAGCGCTCTCTGATGGCGGCTTTTAATCGTGTTATACGGTTTGCCTAAAATTTCGGCGATTTCCTGGAGCGAAAAATCTTCTTTATAGCGCAGCGTTAAAATTATCCGGTAATGTTCGGGAATTTTCTCGAGTTTTTTTTCCAGTTCTTCCGCCAAGTTTTTTCTCTCCAGAATTTCGTCCGGCAAGATATTCTCGTCAGATATATTTTCTAATTTATTATTCCCCTCTTCGTCCGTAAAATCAGCAAACGGAAGGGTTTTCTTTTTTTGGAAAAAATCGTAAGCCGTGTTTTTGGCAATGGTAAAAATCCAGGTTTTAAAACTTTTTTCCCGGTCGAATTTTTTCAGATTTTTCCAGGCCTTGATAAAAGCGATCTGGGTCAAATCGTCAAGCTCTGCCTTCTCGCGGGTAAAATAATAAAGGAAATTGTAAACCGGCTTCAGATATTTTTTCACCAGCTGATTCAGAGCCGCTTCATCTCCACTTAGAAAATCTTCTATTAATTGTTTATCTTCTAATGGCATAGATTCATCCTAGCATAAAGTTATCATTTAAAAAATTTTGTCATTGCGAGCCCGCCGAAGGCGGATAAACTCCGCGAAGCAATCCCTGCCTGCCGGTAGGCAGGTAATAAATTTTAAAATTAGATTGCCGCAGTCGTCCCGAAGCCTCGGGACTCCTTCGCAATGACATGCAAATTTAAAAAACTTCTCTTTTAGCGTTAGCAACTTGAGAAGTTTTAGCGAGTGAGTCTAAATTTGTCGTTTTGCGAGCCGGGCGGGCTTTTCCCTGCCTGCCGGCCCGCCTACCGGAGGTCAGGCAGGCAGGTTTTGTAACTTTTCTTGCGGAAAGAAAAGTTAAACAATAATTATTCAATGCAACAATCAATCGCCTTTTTCACCAAATCTCTCAATTTTCCCATAAAGCCCGCAGGTTTTTCATCGTGCTTATTTAAAGCGTTTTCGTCAATTTTTTTCACTTCTTGATTGCCGATAATCACGCCCCCGGCTTTTTTGATGTCATTGGATCCGATTAATTTCATATTGAGCGCCCAAAACATCCCGTATAAATCGTAGGCCTTCTGAAAAAGCTCTTTGGCTTCCTCTTTTTTATCCCTTCCCAGCTGTTTGGTGCCCACTTCCATCAGCCGCATGGAAGCCGCCAGCAAATGTTTGGAAATGCACCACACTTCGCCTTCATATTCCTTAATGATTTTTTTGAGCAAAGTTTTGCGCATCTCCCGCACTTCTTTGAGCAGATCGAAATATTCATCCTTGCCGATTTTTTGCGCTGTAAAGAAAAAATGCTCTTCAATGCTGATAAGATTCATAATCGCCAGACTTAAATCCTGATCGGAGGATAGGTCCATCTTGTCCTGCTTTTTCATCTGATCGATTTTTTCCACGAATTCGTTTAAATTTTGAATTTTATTTTCCATAAAATTAACGGATTAAAAAATAAAAGATTAAGCTGAAAATCAACAACGCTCCGACTGGCATCGCCACTTTTTGGAACGGAAAATGGGCGCGTCCTTCGTTTCGGGCCTTAAGCCGAAAATACCACCATCCGGTTCCCCAAAACACCAAACTGCCGGCAAGAATTCCTAATAATAATCTATCCATCCCCCATAACATATTGAGCGGATGGCCCAGAATGCCGGTCCAATATAGGGGTGCCACGATTAACAAATAAAAACTTAAGATGGTAATAATTTTCTGGCCTTTAAAATGGATATTTTTTTTATCCAGCCAGTTAAGAGTCCACATGATCATGGAAACCGTCAATCCGCCGATCCATAATCCGGAAATCGTATCGTCAATGCCCAAATAACGGGAAAGTCCCACTCCGGCTCCGACGGCCAAAGTGCAAACCGGACAAAAAGCCTGAACCGAACCGGCCCGGAAAAATGCAAAAACAGCTAAAGATACAGCTATAATTTTATTATTTATTTTTAACCCATTGAAAATACCCATATAAATTTTTATAATAATATATCATGCGGTTTATAAAAATCCCTCTTTATTTCTCCCTTTTATAAAGGGAGATTTTTTATTCTTCCCTTTTGAAAAAGGCTGGTAGTTTTTTTAGCTGGCTATCTGATCTTCTATTAGCATTAACCGGTTATATTTGCAAATTCGGTCGGTGCGGGAAAGCGAACCGGATTTAATGAGCGGGCAAGCCAATCCGACTGACAAATCGGCGATGAAAGTGTCTTCGGTTTCGCCGGAGCGGTGGGAAACAAAAGGCTGCCAGCCCTGCTTCCGGGTTAATTTTATGGCGGCGATTGTTTCGGAAACGGTTCCGATCTGGTTGAGTTTTATTAAAACCGCGTTGACAGCCCGCTCTTCGATGGCTAATTCAATCCTTTTGATATTCGTCACCAAAAGATCGTCGCCGACATTGATTATTTTGTCGCCCAGCTTTTGATTGAATTTTTGAAAACCTTCCCAATCATCCTCGGCGAAACCGTCCTCGATTAACATAATGGGATATTTTTTTATTAATTCGCCATACCAATTTAAAAGTTCATCGGAATTGACTTCTTTTTTAATTCCCCGGATTTTAAGCGCGTATTTCTTTTTCTCTTCATTATAAAAACTGCTGGCCGCGCTGTCCAGGCCAATCCGCACGTCTTTTGGGGAATAACCGGCTTTTTCCACCGCTTCCACGATAAAATCCAGGGCTTCTTCGTTGGATTTCAGTTCCGGCGCGAATCCGCCTTCATCCCCGACGCTGGTTTTCAGCCCCCGGCTTTTTAAAATTTCTTCCAAAGTGTGGAAAATTTCCGAAGCCGCCCGCAATTTTTCGTGAAAAGAGGGAAAATTAACCGGAGAAAGCATAAATTCCTGGATATCCAATCCGCTATCGGCGTGTTTTCCGCCGTTGATAATATTAAACAGCGGCTGGGGCAATTGCAATTCTGTTTCTCCGCTTAAATTTTGGAGATATTGATATAACTCTTGTTTTTCCGAAAGCGCGTAAGCTCTGGAAAAAGCCATGGAAACCCCCAAGAGCGCGTTGGCTCCCAATTGGCTTTTATTTTCCGTGCCGTCCAGTTCAATCAGCAGCTTATCCAAAGATTCCTGGTCGAATTCCTGGTCTGAAACGACATATTTGATTTTTGTCTGGATATTATTCACCGCTTGCAAGACACCTTTGCCTTTGTATCTTTTGGGGTCGTTGTCGCGCAATTCCACCGCTTCATATTTTCCCGTGCTGGCGCCGCTGGGAACAGCCGCCAGTCCCGCGAATTTATTTTCCAGAATTAATTCCACCGCCACCGTGGGATTGCCCCGCGAATCCAAAATTTCCCGGGCGGAAAGCGCTGTGATTTTTTTAGTTGTCATATTTTTTCTAAATACTTAATAATAATTCTTATTATAACATTCTCAAAAGCCTTAGCCAACCGGCCTGATTTTATCCGCTGGAAATTATTTTAAATATTTGCCGTATTTTTCAGGCGGATAATAGCAATGCGGATTGGGATATTCGTCCGGATCCAAACAGCATTCCATATCTAAATGCTTGCTTTTATTTTTATTACTTTTGCCTGGATGATCATTTTTTTTGGCGCAAACCATCCGACCGGCGGAATTTTTGGCGGCGGCGGCCGGTTTGGGAGTGGTAATGCGGGGTTTCGGCAAAACGGGCTTGGGTCTTTTAATGTCCACCAGATTAAAACTAGAAGCTATGGAAAAAAATTCCGGAAAATTATCTATCGCCTCTTTTTCCAAATCGGCTGATATTTCCAAATTTTCTTTTAAAACGGGAACCACGTTATAAATGTATTTTTCCCGGGTGAGGCTGTAGAAAAAAACCGAATTGTAGCAATTGTCATCCGATAGAATATGAATTTTTTCCGCCGGATAATTTTCATTTTCCCAAAGATGGCCTTCTATTTGATCGCAAGCGCCAGCGGCTTTCAATTCTTCGTTCTTAACAGCCGGAAATTCATCGGTGTTAGTCAGTTCCTTAATTTTTTCCACATCGTAAATAATCATGTTAAAACCGCTAAAAGGATTGTTTTCTTCCGCGCCTTTTTTATAGAACAAGTATTTTAATTGCCAGCCGGGAATATCCAATTGTTTTAAACTTTCAGCGCAAGAATTTTCCATTTTACCGGGATCTTTTTTGCGAAATTCGTAGCGATATTCCCAATCCGCGTCGGCCGGAGCGCCGCGTTCTTTTGGTTTTTCCCAACTTTCCGGATATTTCAACTCGAAGCCATACCAGAGATTTTGGTATTTTTTCCAACTGCTCATATCCATCCTTATTCTCTCAATTTCAGCTTCGTTATTGCCCATCAGCGCCACGTTTTCCGACGGCTTCTCTTTCAAGGATAGTTGGCGTTGATAGAATATTATTAAAAACGCCAAGCCAACAAGAAAAACCGCGATAAGGCTGTTTAGCGCTAAATTATTTCCGTAGGAAAAAATATAATTCCAGGATATTTTCCGCTTAGCTTTTTTCTGTTTTTTCTTTCCCCTCTTCTTTTTCTTTTTACCCATAAAACGGCCTGATGCCTGAAAGCAACATTATCCTCAACTTCCCCCTCTTTATTTTATTACTTTGTCTTTTTAAATTTACCAATTTTTGCTCAAAATAGCCCTATCGCCGGCCGGCTTTTATTCCGTGGTTTTCCCGTCAAATTCCGCTTCCTGCGCCAGCGCTTCCTCTTTGGTCGCGCGGATAATCCCGTCCTTATGATGAGCCGGAGAATAGATAGTATAGAGTTTTAAGTCTTCGGTTTGGGAAATATTGATGATATTATGTTCCGCTCCGGCCGGCACTACGATCGCCGAACCGTCTTTGAGCGCGTATTCATGGCCGTCAATAACGCATTTCCCCTCCCCCTTTTCAAAGCGGAAAAATTGATCATTGTCCGGATGAACTTCCATCCCGATTTCTTCTTGAGGTTTTAAGCTCATCAGCACCAGTTGGCTATTTTTACCGGTATAGAGCACCCGGCGGAAATTATTATTTTCCAAAGTCTCTTTTTCGATGTTGGCATTGAATCCTTGCATACCCAGTAGTAGTCCGCCTATATCCAATAAAATAATTAGGATATAAGGAACTTTTTTTATTTATTAATTTATAGCCCGTAGTTTCGCATTTTGGCGGATCACTACTGGGCATAGATTTTTTATTTAATTATTATAATATTCTCGAGTTGTTTCCGGCGGTTTCTTTTGTTATCCACCGGCTTATTTCCGGTTTTTTATTTTAAGATAAATCTTCTTCCCAATCCGATAAATAAGCCATAAAATTACAGCCCAGAGAAGAAAAAGAGGAATAACCGTAATTAGCAAACGGATAAGGAAATTCACAAATCCTTGTAAACCTTTAACCAGCACATTGAAAGATTCTTTTATGATTTGCCATGGCCGCCAGGAATCTACAATCGTGATATTTTGGTCTTCAGTCAAATTAACCGCGATAGTGGACATGTCCGTTTGCGCTTCCAAATATTTAATCCGGCCTTCCAATTGTTCGATATTTCCCCGCACGCGAGCCAGTTCCCGCGTAATCGCCAAAACATCGTCGATTTTACGCGCTTGATCGAGAATTCTCACGAAAGACTGCTCTTCCGCCCGGCGATTTTTGAGTTGAGCCTGCAGATCGACATATTGTTCAGTCACATCCTGTCCGGAAGTTGATTCGCGGATAACCAGAGAAGCGATTTTTTTCATTTCGGCAAAAGCGGTTTCAAAATTTCTGACCGGCACTTTGACAGTTACGGTTCCGCTTTTAATATTGTTTTGGTTCTGATAAAAATTGGAAGTAAACA
>PEVT01000028.1:10533-16590 GCA_002780175.1 Candidatus Moranbacteria bacterium CG06_land_8_20_14_3_00_40_12
GCGCTCTCTACTTTCAAATTCAGATTCCCGTTTTTGACGATTTTTTTGTCCGTGGGCGTTAAGTCTTGAAGCTGCTCTGTTTCGGAAAAAGGAACTATGGAAGAAGAATCGCTCATTTTTTCCGATTCTGAAAAGTTCAAAGACGAGGGATTGGAAAAAATAGCGTCTCTGCCGGGAAGACCTGGCATAGTTTCATCGGATTTTAAATTCCCGCCGGTTCCGGAGAATATCCTGGAAAAAAAAGACGCCAGTATCAGCAGCATAATCAGCGCTAAAATCACACCTCCGCTAATTTTTAATACTTTGCGCAGCATATATTTTTTAGATTAAATTTTTAGGTATTTTTATTATAGCACAAAAACAAGGATGCATCACTTTGCCGCGGTAAAATTTTCCAGCTTGACAAAGAATATGTTTTTAATATAATTAAGCATATCCTGGAAATTAAAGAATTTTTAGGGAATAAATTTATACATAAACATTTCGTTCTTTGACAACAACAAAAAAACGAAGGAGAAAAATGCCCGAAGCGGTGCTGATTAACCGGTTAAAACAACGCAAAAGAAAGGAGAATGGAGCCGTTAATATTTAAGATTATTGAAATCGCAGTAATAACTTATTGGATGCAAAAAATCACTTTTAAATTTTAAAAAAAGGAGGCTCTATGTGCGAATGTTCAATACAGGTAACAAAAAATGGCAAGAAAACGATAATCAATGCAATGGACGTGGTGACAACAAAGAACGACGCGACGGCGGGGAAAAAAGAACTTTCTTTGGAAGAACCCGCTGACGATCCGATTGGGACGTGCAATCTTCGTCCCCCTAAAGGAGGCCAAGCGTTTTTCTAAAACCTTTACGGTAACCAAGGCGCTGATAGCTTATCAGCGCCTTTTTCATTTTTACCGCCGCCACTGGAAAAAAATCCGTTATTGTGTTAGAATGACAATCATGGCAATCAAGGAGTTCATTTAGATTAAACCTGTTTTGTCATTCCCGGCTTGACCGGGAATCCAGTGAACGGCTTGTTTTAGACAAAAAACAGGAATTAATTTAAATCAGTTAAAAGACAGATAAAGAAAAAATCTGAAATACAGTCATCGCCAGCCATAATTTAAGGTTAATAACGGGCATTTTTAATAAAAAAACTATTGTTCAATTTGAAGATAACCGCAGACACGCGCATAGATTATTGTTTTAAAACACTTATATTATGATTCCAATTAAAGATGAAGGGATTATCCTGGAGGCCACTGATTTGCCGTTTGAAAACGAAGCGGTGCTTAACCCGACATGCATCGAAGCCAACGGCATTACGCACATGTTTTATCGGGCAGTGCGAAAGAATGATTTTATTTCTTCAATTGGATATTGCCAGATCGATGAGAATGGAAAAGCGGTTAATCGGCTGGCTCGTCCGGTTCTGGTTCCCGAACATGATTTTGAAAAAAAGGGCGTGGAAGATCCGCGCGTTGTTTTTTTGGATGGAATATATTATTTATTTTATACCGCCTATGACGGAAAAAACGCCCTGGTTGCCTATGCCACCAGCAAAGATTTGGCGCGCTTTGAAAAACAGGGAATCATTTCGGCGCGATTTACTTACGACGAAGCGGAGGATATATTCAGGCAGTCTAAAGTGCGGGAAAGATACCGCTTTTTTGAATCAGTACTGAAAAAACGATTAGGAAAAGACGTTTTACTGTGGGAAAAAGACGCGTTTATTTTTCCAAAAAAAATTAATGGAAAATTCGCCCTTATTCATCGGGTGCTTCCCGGAATTCATATCGCTTATTTCAATTCATTTTCCGAACTTAATGACAATTATTGGCGAAAATATTTTTTAGAACTGGATAAATATATCATCCTTGATCCAAAATATGAGTTTGAAAGTCAGAAAATCGGCGCCGGAGCCGTCCCTATTGAGACGGAGGATGGCTGGCTTTTGATTTATCACGCGGTGGAGGATTCAAAATACGGAAAAATTTATCACGCCAGCGCCGCGCTGCTTGATCGCGATGATCCCGCGCAAGCAATCGGCCGTTTGCGAGAACCTCTTTTTTCTCCCAAAGAAGAATGGGAAAAAGAAGGAATTGTTAATAATGTGGTTTTCCCCACAGGCTGTGTTGTTCGCGGCGGCCGGCTTTTTATTTATTATGGAGCGAGCGATAAACTTATTGCCGCCAAAAGTATTGATTTAAAAAGTTTACTTTCCGAATTGAAAAATAATATTGTTTTAAATTAATAAATTAATCGCCGTGAAGAAGAGAAATAATACATGGATAGTTTATTTATCTACTTTTCCTCCCAGAGAATGTGGCATAGCTACTTTCACCAGGGATCTTGTTAACGCGTTTGACGAGCTTTTTTCTCCCAGGGAAAAATCAAAGGTTGTAGCTTTGGATTATAACGAATCAACCAAATTGAAATATCCCAAATCGGTAATAATGCAAATCTGCCAGACGGAAAAAGACGACTATGTAAAAATCGCGCAAAAACTCAATAATCTACCACAAGTAAAATTGATTTTTATCCAGCACGAATTTGGAATTCACGGGGGGAAAAACGGCTCAAATTTGCTGTATTTTTTGCAGGAAATAAAAAAGCCCGTCATAATCACATTACATACAGTCGTGCCGCCTGCAAATCAATTTTACGAAGGATATAAAGATGTTATGAGGATTATTGATGATTATGTAAGATTAATTGTTGTTATGACTGAAACATCCAAAAAAATATTAATAAACAACTATTTTATTCATCCGGATAAAATACGGGTGATACCACATGGCATACATGCCAGCCAATATCAAACTGTTTTAAAAGCTAAGACGGCGCTTAAACTAAACGACCAAATAGTTATTTCCACTTTCGGCCTTTTAAGCGGAGGAAAAGGAATAGAATACGCTATAGAAGCTATGCCAGAAATCGTAAAGAAATTTCCAAGCGCAGTCTATCATGTTTTCGGCGTGACTCATCCGGTAATTTTGAAAAAGGAAGGCGAGATTTATCGAAATAAACTTATTGAAAAAGTTTCTAAATTGGGATTGGATAAAAATGTTACATTTCATAATAAATATTCTTCAACCGCGGAAATATTGCAATTTTTGCGAGCTACGGACATTTATTTGTCGCTTTCGCTCGATCCTGATCAGGCGGTTTCCGGAACATTTTCCTACGCTCTCGGATCCGGCCGGCCGGTTATTTCCACGGCTTTTGCCCAAGCCAAGGAAGATATCACGGACGAAATAGGACGGCTGGTGGAATTTAGAAATCCTAAAGCCATCGCTGAAGCCGTAATTAACCTTTTAAAAGATAAGAATCTTCGGATAGAGATGGGAAAATTGGCCTATTTTCGGACTCGACGCATGACTTGGCAAAATGTTGCTCTTTCTTATATGCGAGAATTCATATCAATCATTCCGGAATTTCGAATTCAAGAAAAAAATTTGCCAAAAGTTAAATTAAACCAATTCATAAGGCTCACCGACAATTGGGGAATGTTCCAGTTTGCTAAATTAACCGAACCCGATCCGGAATCAGGATATACTCTTGACGACAACGCGCGGGCGTTGATTGCGGTTACTGAATATTATAAAAAATACGGAGGCAAAATTTCATTGAAACTGGCTGAAATTTATCTGGAATTCATAAATCATGCGTTCAACCATCCGGGTTATAATAATTATATCAACCATGATAAATCTTTTAACATGGAACACAATTTGATGGAGGATCTGAACGACGCTTACGCTCGCGGCATATACTCTTTGGCGGTAGTGGTTGCTTCTGTCCATATGCCGCTTGCGCTTCGAAATAAAGCTGCCCGAATCTTCAAAGAAAAATTCGATTTAAAAAAATCCGCGCACGCGCCAAGAAGCGTAGCTTTCTATATAAAGGCTGCGAGCGCTTGGCTAAATTACGAAGATAATAAAAAATATAAAGAAGTTCTAGTAAGATATTGCGGAGAGCTGATTAGATTGTATAAAAAAAATAACCGCCCCGATTGGCAATGGTTTGAAGATACTTTGTCTTATTCTAACGGGATTATGCCAGAAGCCTTATTTTTAGCTTATAAGCTAACTGGAAATCAGCGGTATTTCAATATTGCCAAAACAACGCTTGATTTTTTGATTAGTAATTCATTTGATGGAGATATTTGCGTTCCAGTGGGACAAAAAGGCTGGTTTAAGAGAGGTGAAAAGAAAACGATTTTTGATCAGCAGCCGGAAGAAGTGACGGCGCTTGTTTTAGCGCTTAAAGCGGCCTATGAAACAACCGGCGATGAAAAATATAAACAGTTGATGTGTAACGCTTTTAACTGGTTTTTGGGTAACAATGTTCTGGGTCAAGTGGTTTATGATCATATCTCGGGAGGCTGTTATGATGGAGTGGGAGAAAAAGAAATTAATTTAAATCAGGGAGCCGAATCGACCATCTCTTATCTTATCGCTCGCCTGGCTATTGATTAAATGGATAAGGCATAGTCAAAAAAATTGGAATGATTTCACCCGAGAAATGCAGAAAAAGCGTGGAAAAACGCTTTTCCGTCGAGCGTCTAATCAATGAATACGAAAATCTTTTTAAGGAAATTACTTTGAAATAAATCGAAAACGACTTCGCGAGCCATGCGCCGAATTATCAAAGGCCTTTCCCCGGAAAGCGCCGCTTTTTTTATGCCCGAAGATAACTAAAACCTGAATTTAAAACTTTTTATTTTCCGCGCGGTTTTCTTCTTTTTTGTCTTTCCCGTCTTTTCTTTTTCCCAGAATAAAAAATATGTAAAAAATAACGATCGCGAAAAGCAAAAACAGCATTAAAAATAATATCCAGATTTTATAACTAAAAAACGCGTTTCTAGCCGGAAGCACTTCGGCCAGTCTGATGTTTCCGGCTTTATCCACGGCTTTTATGTAAATATAGCTGGTGAGATTTTGGTCGCCAAGGACATAAGCCCGAAGGCCGTCGGAAAATTTCCAATCCAGGGAATCGAGATTTTTCAATTCATCCATATCGTATTTTATTTGGGATTCGTATATTTCGTAATAATCAATGCCCCAACCCTTGTCTTGAGCGTTGAAAAATACCACCCATTTTCCGCCTTCGATGTAATAGTCGAAATACACATAGGGAGCGAAAACTTCGGGAGGTTCGATATCGGCGGAAAAATTTTCCGTTTCCGTTCCGGCAAAATACAAAATAAATTTATAATCAGCGAGATTGTTTTGGGTCCCCTTCCCGTCAGAAAGATATTCGCTCAAATTTTGCAGGATTATTTCCGTCTGGCTGGCGGTGGAATTTTCCGGCCGGCTGAAAATCGCGGAAAAAACATATCCTTTTTCGCTTTGCAAACCTCCCGGGATTCCGCCGGAAAATTTTATTTTTCCGTCTTTTACCTGATCCGGTCTTTCCACCCAATGGCTGATAATCGATCCGCCCGAATTTGTTCTTTCAAAGTTCAAATCTTTTTCCGCGTAGCGCATTTCTCCCGCCAGAACATTGATTTTTCGCCCTTGCGTGTCGGAAAAAACTTTCAATTCATAGTATCTTTGCCCGTTTTCGAGGTAACTGCCCGATTCCAGATAAATATTTCCCGCCTGGGCGCGTTCCACGCCTAAAAAACCGGCAACTCCCAGAAATATGGCAAAAAAAATTATTTTATTTTTTATCCGTTGAATTTTCATAAGGCTTAAAAAACCGGTAAACATCCCCTAGCCCGTCCAGTAATGCATCATAATGCTTAAATTGGAAAGATCCACCTGATTGTTTCCGTTCAGATCCACCTCTTTAGGGAAATTTGACCGCTGATGCCAATTGAGAAAAATAGAAAAATCGATCTGGTTCACCCGGCAATCTCTGTTGACATCCCCTTTTTGATTGCATTGGGAATTCAAATTGCTCCCCCAATCGGATTCATTATCATCCTCCTCTTCTTCGTTTTTTTCCTCCACTTCAAAAAAAACTTCCGTGCTGTCTTCGCTTACCGGATAGCCGGCAACCGTGTCCCGGGTGTCAAGTACCCATTTTCTTAGACACTCTCTCTACGATTAAAAATTGA
>PEVT01000004.1 GCA_002780175.1 Candidatus Moranbacteria bacterium CG06_land_8_20_14_3_00_40_12
TTCTCCATTCCGTGAGTTTGGCCGCCAAGCGCACGTTTTGCCCGCGCTTGCCGATCGCCAGAGATAACTGATCTTCCGGCACGCTCACAGTGGCCTCTTTTTTATTTTCCCGCACATCCACTCTTAAAACTTTGGCGGGACTCAACGCAGCCGCGATGAATTTGGCGATATCGTCATTCCACAAAATAATATCGATTTTTTCTCCGCCCAATTCGTCAATAATGGCTTGCACGCGCGTGCCTTTCTGGCCGACGCAGGAACCGATGGGATCGATACCCTCTTCGTTGGAAGCCACCGCGATCTTGGTTCTTTCTCCGGCTTCCCGCGCGATGGCCTTAATTTCCACCACGCCGGAAAAAACTTCCGGAACTTCCAGTTCAAAAAGCTTCTTTACCATTTGCGGATGAATGCGGCTCAAGGTAATGCCGGGACCCTTGGATCCCGCCTCCACTTTGCCGATATAAACTTTCAATCTTTGGCCGATACGATAACTCTCTCTTTCCACTTGCTCGGAAGGAAAAAGCACGCCCGCGGATTTGCCCAGATCGATAATCACATTGCGGCCTTCCACTCTTTGCACCACGCCGCTCACGACTTCGCCTTCTTTGTCTTTGTATTCATCATACATCGCGTCCCGTTCCGCTTCGCGGATCCTTTGGATAATCACCTGCTTGGCCGTTTGCGCCGCCACCCGGCCGTAGTCGCTTTTGGCGTCTAATTTAATTTCGATAATCGCGCCGATTTTAGCGTCTTTTTGAATTTTCTTGGCTTCCGCCAGTGTAAAATCCCGTTCCGGATTGAAGCGCGGCAACCTTTCCTCGTCAAAAATCATTTCTTCTTTTACTTCCTCTTTTTTCTTTTTTTTATTTTCCCCGCCTGCATCCCGCTCAAGGCGGGAAGCATTGCGGGCAGGTTTTCCCTCAACTTCCGCCTCTTCTTCCACAGGAAATTCGCGCAAAGTTTCATCCACCACTTCTTTCACCAGATAAAATTCCGCTTCGCCGTTTTTCTCGTTGAAAACCGCCCGAATGTTCTGGCCTTTTTTGCCATAATCTTTTTTATAGGCCGCGGAGAGCGCCGCTTCAATGGTTTCGATTACCTTATCCCGGGCAATGCCCTTCTCTTCGCAAATTTGCGTTATGGCGCCGCCAAAATCAATGGTTTTGCCAGCGTCTTCTGAATTAAGTCCTTTTTTTCTTTTTGACATGTAAGTTTTAAATTTAATTTTTTATTATAATTAATTTGTCATTGCGAAGGAGATCCGCCTCGGAACGACTGCGGCAATCTAATTCTTAAATTTATTAGATTGCTTCGCTTCGCTCGCAATGACAATAATTGAACGGGTTTTCTAACAAAAAAGTCCGCTTGCGCGAACCTGCTTTCGGAAACTCCTTAACAAGCTAAGTCTAGCATCTAAACTGTTTTGTGTCAACAAATTATTAATTATCTATCAGCTTTTCTTTGCCGAAAGAAAAGCTACAAAACCTGCCTGCCGGCAGGCAGGGAATCCGCCAGCTGGCGGACCCAACTTCAGACTTAGACGAATTCTAGCCTCATTCGCTAAAACTCCTAATTTTTGCTCCGCAAAAAGATCGTGCGGAGTTTTTTAACGCTCATTTCGGCTGAATTCGTTCCTAAGTCTTATGTTAGGGCTGAAAAGTTTTAAATAAGGTCTTTTTAAATTTCACCCCAAATTTGAATGCCTTAAATAAGCCAAAAATCTAAAAATGCTTTTTATAACTGTTTTGGCAATTTTTACTTTATTTAAGCCAAAAATTCTCATAAAAGTTATTTATACGGTTGACCCCGTAGTAGATTTTCGGCTTTTATAATTATCGAAGGGCCGAAAATTCACTACGGGGTTGACTTTTTCCTCAAAATATGCTAGTATTTGTTGTTATTGGAATGGTCCAGTAATAGGCTGAAAATGGAGCCTTGGCTCCTTGAAAATTTAATACAATATTATTGCCGAAAGGCAGAAAGGAAGGCAGAAAATGGCTATGATATTATCAATTTTTTGTTCAATTCTCGGAGTAGGAATCACCCTATTTGTTCTAGGTTTTAGGATAATAAGGGAAAATGAAAACGGAGTGATAGTGCGACTGGGAAAACCAACAAGAGTTGTCCATTCAGGTTTAAGATGGACATTTTTTCCAATTGATCGAGTGGCTAGATTCACTACCCAATTAATTAACTTGGAATTCAGAGTAGCTGGGATAATAACTGAACAAGGAGAGTTTCCACCCAATTCGGGTATAAAATATGGTCAAGCCAATGTAGGAGTTGAACCCACGCTTTACTTTCGATGGCCAGAAGATAATAGTTTACTCCAAACAGTAAAAATCGTTGCCAATCCGGAGGATATTTCTTCCTTAAATAATTTATTTGAAGAAACAATTTTAAATGCTTTTCGATCAGCCGGAGGATGTGTCACTTGGAGAGAAATAGTCAGAGATAGGAAAGATTTCTCGGCTAAAGTTCTTAACAATCTTACAAACGATCTTTCAGATCCGATCAATCAGGCCTGCATTCCACATAACACAATTAACTTGGTAATTAAACATGTTAATCTCCCGGAGAAATTAGAAACCGCCATAACGGATCCAGAGATAGCTCGCTTGGAAAAAGAAGCGACTATAACTAGGGCGGAGGGAGAAAGAAAGAAGCGCATTCTCGAAGGAGAGGGCTTCGCGGATGCCCGAAAGCTTCTTTATAAAGCTATCGGGAAAGAACCAGAAAGCATCCAGAAGGAAGTTCTTCTCACCCTTCGCGAAATGGCACAAGGCACTTCCAACACAATCCTTTTTCAAATTCCCTCTCAAATAACTGATACACTGGGAGATGTTTTTGGGAAAGGCGACATCGCCGGAAATTTCACCAAGTTTTTCTCCGGGCTTAGCGATAAGAAGAAAAAGGAATTTTTTGATTGGCTTGAAGAAAAGATTGTTGGAGGAGGTAGAAAATGACGATATATATCGTTCCAACACTAGCAGTGTTGGTGATTGGGATTTTGATTTATTTTCGTTTTAGATCAAATATCCGGAAATCATCAATAACCGCGGCGTCAACAACTACCACGCTGGCATCTTCCACGCCGATTTCTCCGGGAAAGAATTGGCTATGGATTGTTTCCGGATTGGTTGCTATTGCAATCATTTTCGGAATTTATTTAAACCACCACAATGATGTGGTGGAAAAAAAGGAAATCGCCGCCAATGTTCCGGCCACCGGCGCCGTTCCCACTGAAAAGTGGAAACTCTGCTGGAAGAAGCCGGAAGGGCATCCCGGAAAAAATTCGCTTTGCGACTTCATACAAGTGGAATTCCTTGAGCAAGGGTTCCGCTTAAAAATAACCGCTCACACTTTTTTTCTCGTAGGTGAAAGGGTAGGAGAAAACACCTACGAGGGAAAATGGGAAAATGCCACCGGCGAGAAAGGTGACTTTTCCCTAGTGTTTTCTCCGGATTTTCTCCTGGCCACAGGCTGGGTAGAAGATTCGGATAGCCATGTGCATATTTACACATGGCTTACAAAATGGCTTACAAAATAACCAAACCCCCGGACGACTCGTTGAGTCGCCGGGGGTTTTTATTTTCCTGAAAATCACGGGTATGAACTCCGGGGGCAGGCTCTGAATTCAAATTCCGCTGCTTGTAGCGGGGTATTGACCCTCCGCTTTCGGCGGGATTGTTCGACTAACAAATTTTTATTCACTGCGTTCTAAAAATTTGAGTCTCACGAATAAAAAATCTCAAAACTCAAAAAGTTTTGAGATCTTTTTATTTCTAAAATAATCAGAAGCTTGATCCGCCTTTAATCAGAGTATCCAGCGCTTTAACGATCACAAATGAAGCCAAAACTACCACGATTCCAACTAAGCAATAAGTCATATATTTCTTGGCTTTGGTGATCATCTCGTCATTGCCGGCGGAAATCAGATATATAATGCCGGAAACCACAAGACCGATCAGCGCGATTATGCCAACGACACCCAAGAGCCAAGTCAGGAATTTTTCTAGAATGGTTTCTATTTCTGTATCAGCTAACCCGCTTTCTTTCACCGCTGTAAGATCCACTCCGGATCCCGCCGCTTCATATAACGGCAAATCTTCTGCTTGAGCTTTCGGCAGAATGAAAAACACGCCAATTAAAAAAACCAATAACATTGCGTATAAAATCTTTTTTTTATTCCCTATATTCATAAACTTTTAAAAATATCTTTTGTTTTTACTTTCACGAAAGTAACCCTTGCCACATATTAAACAGACGTAAAAGGGGATGAAGATGGAGGCGCGCTCCCTCCGGCGTTTAATATCGTATCTATGGCTTTAACAACCACATAAGAAGCCAAGGCGACAGTTATTCCTACTAAACAATACAGCATATATTTTTTGGCTTTGGTGATCATCTCGTCGTTGCCGGCGGAAATCAGATATATAATGCCGGAAACCACAAAACCGATCAGCGCGATTACGCCGACAACACCCAAAAGCCAGTTTAATAAATTGGTCAGAATTTCTTCAATTTTTTTTTCAGAAAGTCCCGTCTTGGGAAACTTTACACCTTCCGCCGCGTAAGCCACCGGGAAAGAAAAACCTATTACCGTAAAAATTATCAACGCTCCCAGCAACCAAAATAATATCTTTCTATTTTTCATATTCATAAATTTTTAAAACGGGGTTGGGCTGGTGGCGCTCAACATTAAATCGGCCGCTTGGATAATCACATAACCGGAAAGCCCCACAATCACTCCTACGATGGAATACAGCATATATTTCTTGGCTTTGGTAATCATCTCGTCGTTGCCGGCGGAAACCAGATACATAATGCCGGAAACCACGAACGCGCCGACGGAAATCACCCAAAAGGCCGTCAGAAGCCATGCGACAATATTAGTAATTATTTGTGAAACGGTCGCTCCGGGAAGTTTAAAAGAATCAAGAGACTTGACATTCCATTTCGCGTTCGCTTTGGCCAAACCCAAAAACAGCAAGAAAGAAACTAGAACCGCCCCCCGGAGGATTATTTTTCTTCTTTTTTCCATTTTTTAATCCTAATCCATTAGCGCTTTAGAAAGTCGTATTGCTCCCTCCCAGCATCCATTTAGCCGCCTGAAGAATCACATACCCCATCAGCCCCACAACCACTCCCACGATGGAATACAACATGTATTTCTTGGCTTTGGTGATCATTTCGTCGTTGCCGGCCGACACCAGATACATAATGCCGGAAACCACGAAACCGATGATTCCGAAAAAAGCAAAAATTCCCAGAAGCCAATAAACCACATTTTTGATTATATCGTGAATACTGCCGGCAGGCAGTCCCATCGAACTGTCACCAATGCTGAAAGTGAAATCAAACTTAGTGCTTTGGGCACCGGCTCCCGCGGGAAAAATCAAAACCAGGATTACCAATGCCAGGAATATTTTTTTTATTTGAGACATTTTTTATAATTTAAACCTCTGCTGTTAAAAATTAGAATTGGCGCCCAGCATCGATTCGGCCGCTTTGAGGGCCACTAAACCGACCAGCGCCACGATTACTCCGATAATGGCATACATCATGGCTTTTTTGGCGGTATTAATGCGATCTTCGTCTCCCGCCGCGGTCAGATACAGGATGCCCGCGATGGCAAAACCGATCACGCCGAAAATTCCCACCAGCGCCAAGAGCCAGTTCATAATTCCCTGGATGATTTTGAAAATGGAATTGGAAGGCAAATTGGTTCCGGCTGGCTGCGTGTATTGCGCCAGAGCGGAAACAGGAAAAGATAGAATGGCCGCCGTGGCGGAACTGAATATAATTTTGATTGTCTTTTTCATAGAACACCTCCTGTCTATTTTTATTTTTTATTTCAAGTCCCGGATACTCGGGATCAGGACCTGTCTAACCTTCGGCAGGCAGAGGCAGAGATTGCCAATTTATCAAAACAACTTGTTAATCTGACTCACAATCACCAAAGCTCCCATAATCAAAGCGATGCCGATAATCGAGTAAGTGATGATTTTTTTGCCGGTTTCGATTCTTTTTTCCTCGCCGTAAGAAGTGACATAAGTGAGTCCGCCGACGATTAAGAATATTATAGCAACAATTCCGGAAATTGACAACAATAGTTTCAAGATATTCATAGCAATTGTCTTTAACTCTGTGGCTACCGGAGCCTCACTCCATCCCAGAGCTTTCCCGATTTCATACAATAATGATGGAGCAATTAAAACAATCACCAGACCGATAACCGCGCCGGTCCAGATTTTTTTGGCCGTTTCAATGCGCTTTTCATTGCCGGCGGAAAAGATATACATCAGTCCGCCGATAACGATAAAAAGAACCGCTAACACGGCCACGATATTCTTTAGGCTGTTTAATATGCTCGTGACAACCTCTTCAACGGTATCGGGTTCAAGCGGGTTGACAAATGATCCTTCTCCTGGACCGACAGCTTCTAAGTGGCTTGGCCAGACTAAAGAAAAAAATAAAACCAGCAAGATTAAAAATATAATTATTTTTGGCTTGTTCATTTTTTACTTATTCTAAAATAATTAAAACTCATCGTGCTTAAAACTGCCACCACTTTTTTCCAATGCCCAGACCTTCTTTCGTCGGCATCAGCCAGACAATGGTCGTGTTGACAATCACCCAGGCGCAAAGCACCACCGCCAATCCGATCAGGCTGGCTTTGAGAAACGCTTTGGCCGATTCCATCGCGCTCTCGTTGCCGGAAGAAACCACATACATCACTCCGGCGAAAGTGGCGCAAGCCAGCGTGATAACCGCGATGATTTTTATGCCGTAATTAAAAATTCTGCTAAGGCCGATGATTAAATCGCTTAGATCGCATCTATGCATATAATCACTATCTAAACCGCAAGGCACGATCCCTTGCGCCAAAACCGGTGAAACAAAAACCAGCATCAACCCTGCCAATAAAATTATTCCTAAAATTTTCCGGTTAAAAATTTTTTTCATTGTTATCGGCTCATTAATTGGCTCACTTGCGCCGCCGCCGCGTGAATGGCTTCTTCCGTTCCGGCTTGGCCGCGATTGACCTTGTCGATCATTTCGGCCAGAATTATTTCCGTGGATTCCGGATCGGCTTGATACCAGCTTTTGGCGATCAGATTCTGCGTCGCGAACACGCCGATTTTGGGATCGGTTTTTTGCAATTCAATCAAGTCTTTGCGTCCGGAAGGTTTCGAAGTTTTTTGCAAATAAATTTTGGCGGGATCCCAATCGGAAGCGATGGTATTTTTTATTCCGACGGCTGTCGCCGCCTGGCTCAAGCTTTGTTCCGGACGAGTGGTTAAATAATTAAGCAACTTCCAGGATTCCGCCACCCGGATTTCATCCGTTATCGGTTTGTATGCCGAATTGGGTATTCCGGAATTACTGATTTTTTTATTTTTCGCCACCGCGAAACCCCAATAATTGGCGTAATTAACCGCCGGATTGCCAGTTAGCTGGGGAACCGGCGCCACTTCAAAACTAAGCTTGGACGCCTTGGCGGCAATCGTGTCGCGGTGCCAGGAATAATTGAACATCATGGCCAAATTGCCTTCCGTAAAAGCGTCAATGGAATAATGCATCTGCGGGTTCCAGGAATAAGGGCTGTCGCCCCCGCTTCTGGCAAACTGGGTGTAAAATTTCAGGGAATCTTCTCCGGAAGAAACGCTCACGCCGCGGCGGTTTACGGACCGGTCAAAAGTAGCTTGCGAACTGTTCACATCCGCCATCTCGGTCTGGTTTTGCAGCATTAAAAGACTCAAAATATCGGTGGAACGATTGATGTTATCCGCCGTCCCTATGGCCGCGGCTGATTGCAAGATCCGGCCATCGCTTGAAACTTTGGAAAGCTTCCGGCAATCTTCAACAAATTCTTCCCAATTTTGGGGCGGGGCGGTAATTCCCGCTTCGTTAAAAAGATCTTTATTATAATAAAGGCCCAGGGAATCCACGGTCAGAGGAACGGCAAAAACCTTTCCCTCAAAAAGAAAATCACTGATTACCGCGTCCACGAAATTATTCCGGAACCGCTGTTCGTTTAAAATCGCGTCCGGCGCCGGATAAGTTTTATCCAGAAATCCGGGCAGCCAGGTGTGGCTAATGAGAAAAATATCCGGGCCTTGTCCGGAAGCCAAAGCTTCTAATAAATCTTTTTTGTAGGTATCCGAAGCGAACTTGCGATAGGTTATATGGGAAATATTGGGATTGATTTTCGTGTAAGTGTCAAAAATATCGCTGAAAACGTCGCTGTCGTCAAACAAGCCCCAGACTTCCAGCGGCAAATCATACTGTTTGACGGATTTTCCCTTGCAACCGCAACCGGAAACCAGCGCTAAAGCCAGCAAAATAAAAATTCCGATAAATATTTTTTTTTCTTTCATTTTTTTAAAATCAAGCCGTAATGAAAATTTCCGACTTCAATTTCATTGTCCATCGTCCAGCTGTTTTTTCTCGCCAAATTGACCAGTGTTTCTTTAAAAATCCTTAATTCTTTTTCCGGGCCGATGCTGGCGTCTTCTTTGTTCCATTCAATAATCAAAACCCGCCCGCCTTTTTTCAGAATTCTCTTGGCTTCTTCTAAAATTTTATCTTTCCCTTTATTTTGAAAAAGAATATCTTTCATAATGACCCAATCCGCGCTTTCCGCTTCCAGCTTGGAGCCCTCGAAAGCTTCCAGATTGACTCTCCGGGTAATAATATTAATCAAATTCAAAGTTTTAGCCTGGCTTTCGACTGATTCCAGTTTGGCAGGTATCACATCCAGCGCGTAAACTTTTCCTTCTTCTCCTACTTTTTTGGCGATCGGCAAAGAGAAAAAACCGGCGCCGCAGCCAAAATCAACAACGGTCATTCCCGAATTGATTTCCAGCTGATCTATGATCGATTGGGGATCGGCAAATTTCAAATTGAAAAAAGATTTCCGCTGGGATTTTTCTTGTTTGGATGGATTGGAGTTTAAAGGCATAGAAAAAATATTTTTTATGTTTTCGCTTCTGAACATATTTTACAATAAAACCCAAAAACTAACAAGGGGCTTGAAATAACTTCCTCAAGAAAGAATAAAACTATGCTATAATAAAGAATAATTGTCCCGCTGAACTTGTTTTGACATCTAATTACAGTTAACTTGTCAGAGATTCTGAAACCTGCCTGCCGGCAGGCAGGTTTCAGAATGACACGAATAGTATTTTTATTAAAACTATGCCTGACCTCCTGGAGAAACTCAATCCTTCCCAAAAAGAAGCCGTAGAAACCACCAGCGGACCGGTTTTAATCATTGCCGGAGCCGGATCGGGAAAAACCCGGGCTCTCACCTGTCGGGTGGCTTATCTTATTTTGGAAAAAAATATCCAGCCGGAAAACATTTTAGCCGTCACTTTCACCAACAAAGCCGCCGGAGAAATGAAAACCCGTGTCGCGATTCTCCTGCGGAGAACTTTCAACTCTTTGCCCCATATCGGAACTTTTCACTCCATCTGTTCCCGGATCCTGCGCCGGGAAATCGATAAGATCGGTTATTTAAAAAATTTCTCCATTGTGGATCAGTCGGATCAATTAACTCTGTTAAAAAATATTTGCCGGGAGCTTTCTCTTAAACCGGAACAATTTCGTCCCCAAAGCGCGGCGGAAGTTATTTCCAAAGCGAAAAATAAATTAATCGGGGCGGAAGATTTCGCTCGGCAGGCGATAGATCCTTATGAAGAAACTCTGGCCAAAGTTTACACTCTTTACCAAAAAAAACTGCAAACGCAGTCCGCTTTGGATTTTGACGATTTGATTATGTTCAGCGTTAAAATTTTTCAAAACTTTCCTTTGGTCCTTGAAAAATACCAGAATCTCTTTCAATACATAATGATTGACGAATACCAGGACACCAACTACGCCCAATATCTTTTAGTTAAACTTCTAGCTCAAAAACACCGCCAATTTTGCGTCGTGGGCGACGATTGGCAGGGAATTTATTCCTGGCGCGGAGCTAACATTCAGAATATCCTGGACTTTGAAAAAGATTATCCGGAAGCTAAAGTCATCAAGCTCGAACAGAATTACCGTTCCACGCAGAACATCCTGGACGCCGCTTACGGAGTTATTTCTAAAAATATCCGCCGGAAAGACAAGAAAATTTGGACGGCGCAAAAAGGCGGCCAGCTGATTTCTTCTTACGAGGCGGCGGACGAAAAAGACGAGGCTGATTTTATCGCCCTAACCATCAGAAAAAAAATTAAACAAGAAGGAGCCGGTCTGAATGATTTTGTCGTGCTTTATCGCACCAACGCCCAATCCCGCATGATTGAAGATTCTTTGCTGCGCTTCTCCCTGCCTTACCGCATCATTGGCGGAGTAAAATTTTATCAAAGGAAAGAAATCAAAGACGCCGTGGCTTACTTGCGTCTGATTAAAAATTTCTCCGATGAACTTTCTTTGAAGAGAATCCTCGACGAATCCACCAAAGGCATCGGCGAAATCACTTTGAAAAAATGGCTGCGTTTTTCCCATCTGAACAACATGGATCCTGTCGCTGCCGGAAAAAAAATAGACGAGAGCTCCGGCCTTAATCCCGCTAAAATTTCCGAAATCAAAAAATTCTGCGACTTTATAAATCTGGGCCGGATCAAATCCCGGGAAGAGAAACTTTCTCGCTTGCTGGAATTTGTCATTACCCAAAGCGGTTATGAAAAAAAATTATTGGACGGAACCGCGGAAAATCTGGCGCGCCAGGAAAATTTGCGCGAATTGCTCACTGTCGCCCAAAAATACGATTCGCGAGCCGGCGCCGCCGGATTGGAACTTTTTTTGGAAGAAGTCGCCTTATCCTCCGAAACCGACGATATCGGAAAAGACGCGGAAGCTATCCATTTAATGACCCTTCATAGCGCCAAGGGGTTGGAATTCCGCTTTGTTTTTATCGCCGGTCTGGAAGAAGGCCTTTTTCCCCATTCGCGCAGCTTTCTCAATGAATCCGAAATGGAAGAAGAAAGAAGGCTGATGTATGTCGGTGTTACGCGCGCGAAAGAGAAAGTTTATCTCCTTTTTACCCGGGAAAGGAATATTTTCGGTTCAGTCCAGGCCAACCCTCCCTCCCGATTTTTAGGCGATATCCCCGAACATTTGATCGATAATCACCGCCGGAACCGTTTTCCGGAAATTAAGATAAATTACAAAGAGAAAAAATCCGCAAAACATTCTTTCAAAGACGGAGACCGGATCCGGCACGAAAAATTCGGACCGGGTTTGATTATCGCTTCCGCGGGAGACACTTTGACCGTGGCTTTTTCTCAAATCGGACTCAAGAAAATCTCCGCCTCCATCGCGCCGATCAAAAAAATTTGATAAATATTATAAATTCCCCCGCCTTAATCTATTATAAATTTAAAAAACTTCAGCCTTAACGAAAGACTTGGAAACAAATTACGCCGACTGAACGTAAAAAAAGCTCCGCATAACTTTTTTGCGAAGCAAAAATTAGGAGCTTTAGTGAAGGAGGTGATAATTTGTCCAAGTCTGCAGTTGGGCTGAGAGTTCTTTTGTAACTTTTCTTTCGGTAAAGAAAAGTTAAAATAATTTAGTAAATAAATCCCTTAATCACCCGGCTGCTGGCGCTTAAAGTTCTAGTCGATCTTTTGCCCCAGCCCCTGAAATTCATTTCCGAAATAGTTATCTGACCGCCTTTAACGCTTTCCACGATAGCCACATGGCCCCACCAGGATTCCGAAGAAACCATAATAGCTCCCGGCCGGGGAGTTTTTCCCGTGGCATAGCCCATAGACTTGGCGTTATACAGCCAGGCTCCGGCATTACCGCCCCAGGGAATATATCTTTTTTGCGATACATACCAAGTGCAATAACCATAAGGAAAACGATGGCCGGTTCCGGGAATTCCGGAAAGTTTTTTGCCGCTAACAGCGAACGGCTCGTAAGTTCGCGCCGCGATTCCTTTACCCGTTGAAGCCGCCGGCGCCAGTATGTCTTTCTGCCCGCCGGGAATAATAATCGACTGGCCTTCTTTTATTTCACCGTTGGCTGGAAGATTATTGAAAGCGATGATTCTTTCTTTATCAGATTTATACTTTTTCGCGATGGCGTCCAAATTATCGTTTTTAGCAATCATGTAAGAAACTCCGTCCGTGGGCAGGATAAATATCTTATCCCCCGGTTTTATGGAATCGACATCCTCAATAGCGTTGGCCCATAAAATAGTATTGGTCGTAATTTTATAATGTTCCGCGATTCCGCTCACCGTGTCCCCTGATTGCACTTCGTAAATTTGAACTCCGCCTTCTTCTTCCGGATCTTTTCTGACCGGGCTGGTTCCCGCCACCAGAGATTGGCCCTGGATATTCATCACTGCTTTTTCTTCCGCTTCCCGGGCCAATTGAGAATCCGGAGTCAAATTCGCTTCTTGCAATTCCACTAAAGCCAGATTGTCTTTTTGGTTGTTAGCAATGACGAAAATCTTATTTTCCAGCGGGTTTTTATAATTTTCTTCTTCTCCGAAATAGCCAAACAAAAAACCGCTGGATCCTTTTCCCGCTGATAAATTAGTCGCTGAAACTAGAAAAGCGCTGCTTAAAACAACCCCCAAAGCCGAATAATTTCTGAAAAGATGAAGAATCTTTACTGTCCGATGCTCTTTAATGAATCTGACGATGTCTTTTTGCCAGATGTAAAATTGGCTGTTCAGACTTTTAAAATCCGCTTTCTGGAAAAAAAATCGTTCTCTGAATTTAATAAACTTACTGATAAGATTATTCTTTCTTTTTGGTTTTAAGTTTTAGAGCTTTCTATCGGCTGGCAGAAACCGCTCATCGGCTTAAAACCCTAATTTCTTAATTATTCTTCTGAAACTTCCGAAAACGACAAAATGCCTTTAAAATAGGCACTTTCAGACTGATATAAAGTTATCTCTGCTTAGTTAAGAACTTGGAAATAACCACTCTCAATCGTAGCTCGAGAGGCATTTTTTGTCAACCCCGTAGTGAATTTTCGGCCTTTCTTTTTAGAGGCTAAGTCTCTAGCCAAAAATCTGCTACGGGGTCAAACTCTTTTGCAAATAAATACCTTAAACAAGCCTTTATTTCAAAAAAGATTCCCATTTTGGAAAAAATCCCTTATTTTGGTTATCAAATCATTCTTTTTAGTGTAAAATACAAACAGCTTCAAATGTCGCAAAATTTAATAAAAAGTTTCATGGATCTTCATAGACTAAAAAACCAATTTCTGGATTATTTGGAAATAGAAAAAGGCCGTTCGGTTAAGACTACAGCTAATTATCGAGCTTATTTAGACCGCTTTTTGAATTGGGCGAAAATCAGCCAGCCGGAAAAAATATCCGAAGAGCTGGTGAGCCGGTTCCGCCTTTTTCTCAACCACTACCAAAATTCTTCCGGAAAGAGCCTAAAAAAGGCTACGCAAAACTATTATATTATCGCCCTGCGGAGCTTTCTCAAATATCTGGCCAAGAAAAATATCGCCAGCTTGCAAGCGGAAAAAATTGAAATTGGCAAGACAATCCGGCCAGAAATTGAATTTTTAGGGCCTGTGGAAATAAAAAGGATTACTGAGTCCGCGGCAGGAAACACTTTAAAATCCCTTCGCGACCGGGCCATTTTAGAGCTGCTCTTTTCTTCGGGACTCCGGGTTTCCGAACTGACTAATCTTAACCGGGATAAGATTGATCTTAAAAATCAGGAATTCAGTGTCCGGGGAAAAGGCGACAAAATCCGCCTGGTTTTTATTTCCGATTCGGCCAAAATGGCTCTGGAAAAATATTTAGCGCGGAGGACCGACATCGACCCGGCGGCTTTCGTGCGGGATGTCCAGGGCTTGAAAAAATTCTCTTCAAAAAAAATCTCCCCTGCCGGAGGGAAGATGTCCGAAGGACAGAGGGGTGGGAGTCCCCCCGATTCTCTCCGTCTCACTCCCCGCAGCATCCAGAGGATTGTTAAATATTACGCCGCCAAAGCCGGCATCGTTAAAAATGTCCATCCGCACACTTTCCGCCATTCTTTCGCTACCGATCTTTTGTCCAATGGAGCCGACATCCGCAGCGTGCAAGTTATGCTTGGCCATTCTTCCATCACCACCACTCAAATCTATACTCACATCACCAATCCCCGTCTGAAAGAAATCCACAAAAATTTCCACGCGAAAAAGTAAATCCCAATTTAATATTCGTAAATATACAGCGTCTCCAAAGCGCCTTTTCTCCCCGAAATAATTTTCAGAGGAGTTTTTGTTTTTATAGGAAAAGAATTTGAGATAACCCATGTTCCTCTTTTTAATTCTTGCCTGAATTTTACATCCAGCCGTTCCATAAATCCCGGGAAAAGATAGACAAATATAATATCCGCGTCTCCTAAATTAATTTCAAAAAAATTCTTCCTGAAATAAGCGACTTTTTGCCGGGCGAAAATGTTTCTTAAAAGCGCCCACCAATAAATTCCCAAATTGCGCTCTACACCGATACATCGCAGGCTAGGATAATTTTTGGCTATTTTCGCGATAAAACTGCCATTACCGCAGCCCAAATCATAAAACTTTTTCTTTTCTTTAAAACTAATATTTTCAATAACTTTTGCCACAATTTTATTATTGGAAGATAGCGAGGGAACCGCTAAAAAGAAAAAATAAAAAGCGTTTACAAAAATAAACGCCAGCAAAAAAAGCAAAAAAACTGGAAGGACAATGTTAAGGATGATCATTGAAAAAAGATGTTTTTAAAAATAATACGACTTCCTCAATATGCTAAATAATTAAGGATACTCATTGAAAACTATCCCTTATTCTTTCTCTAGATAATTTTATGTTTTTGATAATTTACCTTATGATTTATAACTGTTGCAATCTTTGACGAACTTCTTTTAATTTTTTATCATCGACTTTCTCTTGAGCCTCGTTTATCTTAATTGATCCCTTTTTATTTTTTTCATCAACAGTTACGCTTTCTGAAGAACTCTCTTCTTTTCGTAAATCATTAAAGGTTTTTATTTTATTACCCTCCTCAATTCTCTTGACTAATTTTGGCCACTTCGCTAATGGTTCATTAATCATCAAATTTAATATTTTTTCTGTTTTCCATCCATGATTTTTTAAATACCACATTGATTCAATGGCCGGATTAATTATATTTCTGCTGTATTCATTTCTAAAAACCTTCAAAAATTGAGAGTTAACAAAAAAATCATTGGCACCTTCTTTAATAAGATTTTTTCTTTCGTTCACTCCCTCCTTATTATACCATTCCCCATAATAATCATATAACCCTCCCTGCTCTTTAGTTTTCAACATAATTTTTTTCAATTCACCTAAATCGGTACCATCTTTAAAGTAAGCCAAAATCTCATCTTTTGCCCGATTTTCAAAATTTTCTCTCTTGGCTCTTAAATAATCATCAACAATTTTAGTTCTTTCATCAATAGGAGATTTTTCCATCGCATTCATTAAATTCTGCCTCATCATTTGATCTTTGAACAATTTTTTTATTTTATGCTGTTCTTCATGAATATATACATCTTTTCGAAATGGTCGTCCAAGGGAGTTTTCTGCAATTATACAATCTTGTAAATTGTCTATATTACAACTTTTAATCGAAACTCCGGCAGACAAGTTGGCTCGATTTTTATCAATATCGGTAACCTTATCACTTTGATTAAATTTATGTTCATGAATAAGCGTATAATCCTCTAAGTCATGACAGCGAAAATATAAAGTCATTGGCCCTTTAATTATTTCCACATCTCCTTTAGGAGTACGACCGAAACAAGCCGTGAAAAGCATTTTATCGTCAGGATGTTCTTTGCGATTATTTTCAACTGCTTGATGTTTTTTTATATATTCTCCTATACCCTTCCTAAAAGCTTCTACTTGATATTCTGTCATTTTGGCACCACTGGCTTTTAAATATATGTTGTCCATTAATTCAATTGCATCAACATCCGGATTAAGTCTTATGGATTTTTCAATATCCGCCTGAATCTCGGCAATTTTATTTTTTTGTTCCAATAAATTCTTTTTGTAATTAGTCAGCCTTTCTTTCTCTATGGTTAATCGTTCATTAGGCGATAGGCTCGCCATCTCATCTTCTCTAAAATGCCTGATTTTTCTGATTTCTAATTGAGGATCGAAAGGCGCATAATTTAACTCTTGCCAATTTTTTAGCATTAACAATTTTTCAATTCTTTCATCTTTTTTCTTCAAATAAGCTAATTTCCATATCTCATTAGAGTTTAAATTTTTATCTCTTGATGCCTTAAGGTCCATTTCATTCAGCCTTTCTTTTTCTTCTTCCCTCATCGTGTCAGCACCGTCAGTTATCAAAGAACTCACTAATTCCACAGCTCTAGCCCGATTTTTATTTTTTAAATAATCGTAGGGATCTTTTTTATATAAATATTGCTGATTATAGCTATGGAATAAACCAACTAAATTCCTTTTCTCGCTAGGCGAAAGAATGGAACCCTGAATTTCCTCTAGTCTAAGAAGAAAACTTGCGTCAATTTTATTTTGGATCTCTGTTATTATTTTCCCTAACTCTTCCTTTTTATCTGCCTTAGCGTTATATCTTTCATCTCGCAGTTTGAAATAGTCGGAAAATAAATTAGAAAATTTTGATACCTCATCAAGTTTTTCTTTCCTCCCCGCTATTTCTAGAGCTTCTTTTTCTGACACTTCTTTTGTGTGCGCTACGTCTTTGATTCTATAAACACCTTCTATTTCTTCTGATGAATGGGTAAATCCGAGTATAAGATATTTTTTTCCGTATATTTCAACTAAATCTCCTCCTTTGACTTTTTTTGTTGTAGGTAAATTTCTTTCAGCGTTAAAACCAGTAGTTATCTCATGATTAATATTAGTGTCTACTTCTTTAAAAATTGCCAAATTTCTCTCATTTTGCCTTTCTTCGAGGCTCCATGCATGATTCATATCAATAACTGTTTCTTGCGTCTTTAACTTTTCATCATGAGATGTTTTTTGTCGTTCCCACGGATTGCTCATAAATTTTCCAACAATTAATGCTCAGTAGATTCGTTGAGAGTTAAAGTATTTATCCGTGGGACTGGCTGGAGTCGAACCAGCGACCAAATGATTATGAGTCATCCGCTCTAACCACTGAGCTACAGTCCCCTATTTTAATTTAGAAATTGACAACTTTTGGTGGGCTTGAGCCGAATCGAACGGCTGACCTTCTGCGTGTCGAGCAGACGCTCTAACCAACTGAGCTACAAGCCCATATTTTTAGATATTATTTTTTTACTAAATAAATTAGCTAACGCTACTAGTTTTCTTTGAATTGCTACATTGCCGCACCTTAAATTACACACACCCTTATAATATGGATACGTTGCGATTCCCGCAGTTCTCTTATCAATATTAATTTGCTTAAAATTATCTAGAGGAATACCCAATGTTCTTGACCAGTAACGTCTTATTTTATATGGATCTTGATCGGCTCTTAAATACAGTTCGCATTTAATTTTGTTAGTATCAATATCGTAGATATTTTTTAGACCAGCTAAGAAAAATCTTAATATATCAGGATTAGAACTACCTAAGGCCGTTTCTGCGTGTTTTTTTGAACCCTCTCCAAGGTAAAGGAATGCCAGCGCTAAATCCAGAAATGCGTGATTGGCCATATCTACACTCTCTAAAGTTTTTCTTGCAGCATCTTCTGCTTCCCGTAGTCTTTTGTTTTTCTGTGCATTGTGCCAAAGAACCGCTTTTTTTCGGGCCCCCACTAGTGCGTCTTTTTGATTTTGTAATAATATCCCTTTCTGCTTTTTTGTAAGTTCAATATCTCTCAACCAGCCACTTAGGGTGGAACGAGGAATTCCCAAATCATTTTCAATTTTGCCAATAGAAAAACCTTGTTTTCTTAAAAATCGAGCTTTTTCTTTTAATTCGTACCACTTGGATATCATGTATACATGATATCGTCAAATGTACAAATTTGCAAGCGAATTTTATAACCTTTTACGCTACAACCTCCGTAATTTCTGCTGGCTTTATTTCCTTAATCACTTCCACCACTTTTTCTTCTTCTTTTGGCAAGGCGATTTGGCGGAAAAATAAAATCCAAATAGTTTGAGCCAAAACCGCGTAAACTGAATTTATAGCCAAAATACCCGCAATTAAAATCAACATCCCTAAAATTATTAGCGCGATAATTGCCCATTTCCCCATTAAAAAATAAGCCAGTAGTCCGGGAATTAAAAAAATAAGCAAAACCGCTAAAATAAACGCCAGCGCGGCTAATCCCGCTAAAAGCCCCAGCGGAATAAAAATAATTCCCATGATTATGCTTGGCCAAAAATTGCGGCGAAAAAGCGCATACGCATTTTCGAAGGCCGACCAAAAAGAAACTTTCCCTAAAATCAGATAAATAATTCCGAATTTTTGTAAAAAAGAAAACAAAATAACGAGCAGGATGAAAATTATTAATCCGCCTGAAGCCAGAAAAACACCCGTCCAGTAAGCCTTAAGATAAAATAAAATGGCAATTGGCGTTCCCAAAATAATCAGTGTTGCCGCGCCAATCCCAAAGAGAAAAAGATTTAAGCCTAAAATCGGCCAGAAAAATTTTTTTCCCTCTTTCATGCCCGCCTTAAAATTCATCGGTTCTTGAACTGGTTCTTTGGCGGTAATTCTGCCTAAAGATACTACCAGCGCGCTTCGGCCCCAAACATTTAAAATCGAAAAGACAATCATCAATAAAATCAGCAAGATTAAGCCTAAAACAAGCCACTCCCAATAAAGAGCCGCCCAATCGGAAATTTTTTGTTTTGCATCTTCTTCCCAGCCATTTTCTTTTTTCCATCCGGAAGAAAAATTAGAACCGATTCCTCCGGAAAGAGCCACAAAAAGCCCGAACCACCATAGATATTTATTTTTCCAGGTAATTTGCCAGGCTTCTTTGATTATGGCAATGTAATTGATTTGATTGTTCATTTTTTTTGGATTTTGCCCCGCGCTAATTTCAACTAAGAATTTATGCAATATAAAATCGCGGGATGAAGTCGCCTATCGGTTTTGATTTGAGTTAGACATATTTTTTTCCGGAACTGGCGCGGGAGTTAATCCCCCGATAATGGCATTGAATTCGTCCTGCTCGATGGTTTCTTTTTCCAGCAGAACCGCGACTAGTTTTTCCAAAATAGCTTTTTTCTCGCTGATAATTTTTTCCGCCACTTGATAAGCTTTTTGGATAAACTGGGTAACTTGCTTGTCAATTTCCCGGGCGGTTTCTTCCGAATAATTTTTTTCTTCATGAATTTCTCTTCCCAGAAAAACCATTTCTTCTTTATGCCCGTAAGTTCTGGGTCCCAATTCGCTCATGCCAAAACGGGTTACCAGATTTCTCGCCATCGTCGTGGCTCTTTCCAAATCGTTGGAAGAGCCGGTGGTTACATCGTTGAATTTCATTTTTTCACTCACATAGCCTCCCAAAAAAACCGACAACTCGTCAATAAAATAACTCTTGGAATGAAGGGTTTTATCCTTAGCGGGAGAACTTAAAGTATAGCCGCCGGCTTGGCCGCGGGAAACTATGGAAACTTTTTGCACCGGATCGACATTTTTGAGGCTAGCTCCAATCAAGGCGTGTCCGGCTTCATGGTAAGCGATTATTTTTTTCTCATCTTCATCAATGCGGCGGCTTTTTCTTTCCGGGCCTAAAATCACTTTTTCAATTGATTCCAGAAGCTCCTGCATATCGACTTTCTTTTTGCCTCTCCTGACTGCCAGAATAGCCGCTTCGTTCAAGAGATTGGCCAAGTCCGCTCCGGAAAAACCGGAAGTGCGCACCGCGACTTTTCGGAGTTCCACTCCTTCCGCCAAAGGCTTGGTTTTGGAATGAATTTTCAAAATCGCCAGACGCTCTTCAATATCCGGAAAATCCATCACTACCCGGCGGTCAAAGCGTCCGGGACGCAACAGGGCCGGATCCAGAACATCCGGACGATTGGTAGCCGCGATTACAATCACGTTGGTGTTGGTGTCAAAACCGTCCATTTCCACCAGAATTTGATTGAGAGTCTGCTCTCTTTCGTCATGGCCGCCGCCCAATCCCGCTCCGCGTTGGCGCCCCACCGCGTCAATTTCATCGATAAAAACAATCGAGGGAGCGTTCTTTTTGGCTTGCTTGAAAAGATCGCGCACGCGGGAAGCTCCCACGCCCACGAACATTTCCACGAATTCCGAACCGGAAATATTAAAGAAAGGCACGCAAGCTTCGCCGGCGACCGCTTTGGCGATCAAAGTTTTGCCGGTTCCCGGAGAACCCAAAAGCAAAACTCCCTTGGGAATTTTAGCTCCCATCTTTAAAAATTTATGGGGACTTTTTAAAAATTCCACTATTTCCATCAGCTCTTCCTTGGCCTCCTTGGCTCCCGCCACATCGGAAAAAGTTATTCTTTTATTTTTATCCTTCGGATCCACCATTCTCGCCCGGGAATTGCCAAAAGTCAAAGCTTGATTATTGCCTTTTTGCGCCTGGCGGAACATAAACCAGATAAAAATTCCGATAAAAAGAAACGGCACGATAAAAGGCAGAAAAGTTCCCATCCAAAAACTGGCGGAAGAATCGCTTTTAATCTCAATCGTCACGGCTTTAAGTTTTTCCTGATCGACATTATAATTTTTCAGCGATTCGGTGAGTCCGGCTTCCCTTTCTTTGATGGATTTTTGCAAATTTCCGTCTTGTAGCTCGATTTCCAGATTTTCATCGTCCACCAGGATTTTTTTTACCTGATTTTGATTGATTTCTTCCACTAAAACGCTGAAAGAGACATCCGTCGGCTTGGTTTTAGGAGCGCCATAAAGCACCAAAATTCCCGAAATAAACACAAAAAAGAGTAGCAATAAGCCAATATTTTTCACTAAATTTTTCATTGAATTTACACTAAATTATTAAATTAACTTATTTTCAAAAACCACCAAAGAATGTTAATTTTCTAAAAATTATTGCTTGAGAACCTGAATTTTCTCCAAAAATTTTCCAAGGTTGCCGTCGAATGTGGGAAAATTTTTGGCCAGAAAATTCGCTGTTTGAGTTCAATTTTGAGAAAATTCACATTCTTCAGCCATTTTCTTAACTATGGTAACTTTATCACCCTTTCGCTCTATTTTCAACCCCTGAAAATGGATGTTTTGATTTTTATTTTTCCGGCTTTTAAAAATTTTCAATATTTCTTCCAGATGAGCTGATTCCACATTTTTAAGCTGGCCGGAAATTTCCCGTAAAAATTTCAAAATGATTCTTTTTTGCAAGGCTTTGGGAAGAGATAAAATTTTTTTCACGCTCAAATCGCGATTTTTCTGGAAAAATTCTTGGGACCAGTTTTCAATCAAAGCGTAATCTTCTCCTAAAGAAACAGCTGTCTGAAAAAGCGTTTCCCTAAATCTCGGATTGAAATTTTTTTCCAAATAAGGCAAAAGCTGGTGCCGGATCCGATTGCGCAAAAAAATATTTTCCTGATTGGTTTTGTCCGTTCGATATTTTAATTTGCGCAATTTTAAATATTCCGAAATTTCACATCGCAAAAATCCCAACAGCGGCCGGATAATTTTTCCATTTTTAAATTGCATCCCGCAAAGTCCTCGCATGCCAGCGCCGCGAATGAGCCTTTGCAAAAAAGTTTCCGCCTGATCATCCAAATTATGCCCGACCGCGATCCAATGAAAATCCCGCTCATATCTTATTTTCTCCAAAAAAGCGTAGCGGATATCCCGCAAATTATTTTCTAAATTCTTTTTACTTTTAATTTTCGGACGCAAAATTTCTGCTTCTAAACCGTATTTTTCAGCTAATTTGAGGACAAATTTTTCATCTCCGGCACTGTCTTTCCCCCGTAAATTATAATTGACATGGGCTATGATTAATTCCAAGGCGTATTTTTTCCTCAATTCGCAAAAAACATCCAAAAGACAGGCCGAATCCGGCCCGCCCGAAACCGCCACTATGATTTTTGCCTCTCTCTCCCATAGTTCTTGGCGGAAAGAGTCTTCGCGGAATTTTTTTAAGAAATTTTTCATTTTAAATTTTTCCTGATTATTTTAGCGGTTTTGGCGATCGCTTCTTTTAACTTGCCTTCTTCGTTATAAACCGCGTAATCATAAATATCGGCGTGTTTCATCCATTCCCGCGTATAGTCCATTCTTTCTTGAATATACGCTTCCGTTACCGTATCGCGCCGGCGGATCCTTTTTTCCAAAACCGCCAAATCGGAAACCGTGATAAAGATAGCCACGATTTCCGGGTATTTCTTTTTGACCGTTTCTACTCCTTTATACTCGATTTTCCAAATACCTGTTTTTCCACTTTTAGCCACTCGTTCCAATTCTTCCTGGGAAACTCCGTAAAGATTATCATTATACTGCTTGGCATATTCAGCCCATTTTCCCGCTTGAATATCCTTCTTGAACTGCTCCCGGGAAATAAAATAATAAGGATGGCCTTGCGACTCGCCTTGGTGCATTGACCGCGTAGTAGTAGTGATCACCCTCTCCAAAATAAAATACTCCTTCAGGCCTTCAATGATGGAATCCTCTCCGGCTCCCGAGGGGCCGGAAATAATGAAAATGTTGGTTAACATTTTTTTCTCAAGCATAAGCTCAAAATGAAATTATTACTTTTTTATTAAATCAAAAATGGACTTTCTTGTCCATTTTTGATTTCTTGGAAATTTACAAGTATTATTCCTTAATCTCTTCCTTTTCCGGCTTTTCAGTTTTTTCTTCCTTTTTTGTTTCCTTCTTATTTGCTTTTTTCATTTTTTTGTCTTCCAAGAGCAGCCCCATGCGATGATCTTTGGGCTCGATGGAAAGAATTTTCCAGTCGTATTCCCCGCCCGTCTTAATCAATTCTTCGATATTTTTTCCCGGATAAGCTTCCGCCATCTCGCTGATATGCGCCAACCCGTGGATATCTTTATTCAGATAGACAAACGCGCCAAAATGGTTGATTTTGTGCACATTGCCTTTGACTACATCGCCGACTTGATACTCAATTATGGACCACGGATCTTTTTCCAGAGCGCGGATAGACAAAGAAATCTTATCCTCGTCAATCCCGATAATCTGCGCCTTAACTTTATGGCCCACTTTAATAATATCGCGGGGATTTTCGATCAGCTGCCAAGCTAATTCGGAAATATGCACCAAGCCTTCCAATTTCTTCTCTTCTGCTACTTCTCCGGCTTCTTTATCAAGAGGCAAAAACTTGATAAAAGCTCCGAAATCCACCACGCCGCTCACTTCGCCCTCCACCACATCGCCGACTTTCAAATTGGAAATAACCGCCCGGTCTTTTTCTTTTTGCGCCGCTTTTTCGCTCACAATCAATTTTTCCGTTTCCTTGTCGGCGTCCAGCACTCGCACTTCCAGTTCCTGATTGATCAATTTTTTCAGCATGCCGAGGATTTTATTTTTGTCTCCGTCTTCCACGCGGGGATAATTCTTGCTGGAAAGCTGGGAAACCGGCAAAAATCCGGAAATGCCGTTTACTTCAATTAAAAGTCCGCCTTTATTGGCGTTAATGACTCGGGTTTTTACTTTTTCTTGAGATAAGAGTTTTCTTTCCAAATCTTCCCAGGCTTTTTCGTGCGAAGCTTCCCGGATGGAAAGCTCGATAAAACCGTCTTCGTTTTCCAAATCGGTAATGGTGGCCGTCACTTTTTCGCCGATGGCTAATTTTCCGGAACTCATGCCGTCTTTCATTTCCCGGCCTAAAACGATGCCGGTGCCAAAAGGCGCGATGTCGAGATATACGGCACTGGGAGTTATTTCAATAATTTTCCCTTCCACCACATCGCCTATTTTGGGAAAAATTATTTCTTCGCCAGCCAATAAGTCTTCCATGGAAGAAACCTCCGCGCTTTTTTCCGATACGGTTTCCGCTCTTTTTTCTTCTTTAACTTCATCCGGGGAAGAAGCGCTGGCAGAATCGTCAGTTGGCGTCTTGTCATCAGAAATTTTATCAATTTCTTCGGCTAATTTGTCTAAAATGTCAGCTATTTTTTTAAATATTGCGTGGCAGCATCAAACCACTGGTTTAATAATTAATGATACTTTTAGGAAAAATTTAGAATAAAAAAATTTCCTTACAAAGGAAATTACCAAGAATTTGGACGAGGATTAAGTTTATCCCGATCAATCGGGAGCATCCTCTATTCAATTTTCTTAATAATTAACCCTGCAAGGATTATATACTACCTCGAAGATTTTGGCAAGAGCCTGAAAGGGGAAAATAAAAAAGGCAGAAGAGCGTGATGCTCTACCTGCCTTTCAGTTCCGGAACCATAATCATCTTAGCTGATAATGCCTTTCTTTTTCAAAAATTTCACCACCCTGACATTGATGTATTTCTCTGACGGACACGCCCTCTCGCTACCGAATTTATGCCTTAAATGAGCAACGACAAGAATCAAAGCTACCTCTTTGCCAAATTTTTCTTTGACCGAAGAGAAACATTCAATCCCGTCGTGCTCAAACATCTTCGCCGCAATTTGAATTTGATCCACAGTCAACATAATTTGTCCCTCCTGTTTTTTTCTGTGTTGTATAAAAATTTACCATCCTTAAGCCACTTGTTTCTTGTATTAAAAATAAAAAGAACTGACTTGCAATAATATTGTATTTTTAGCTTTTTGTCAACAAAAAACACCGTCATTGGCCAAACAATTTAGTGCTTAAATATTTTTCGCCACAATCGGGAAAAATAACCACTATGTTTCCCGATTTGATTCTTTGCGATATTTCCATGGCGGCCAACATTGCCGCACCGCTCGACATCCCGACAAAAATTCCTTCTTTTCTGGCAATTTTTCTCGCGACTTCAAATGCTCTTTCACTTTGGATATCGATAAAAATATCTATGCTTTTTTTATCGTAAATTTTGGGGACAATGGCTTCTTCCATATTTTTCAGTCCTTGGATATAATGGCCTTTTTCCGGATAGGCGCAGACGATTTTTATTTTGGGATTAAATTTTTTAAGATATTTTCCCACTCCCATAATCGTCCCAGCTGTTCCGATTGAAGAAACGAAATAATCGATCTTGCCGTTCATATCATCCCAGATTTCCTTGGCAGTTGTTTCATAATGGGCGATTTTATTATACTCGTTAGAAAACTGGTCCGGCATAAAGTATTTTTTAGGATATTTTTTTACCGTCTCTCTGGCTTTCATAATGGCGCCATCAGTCCCTTTGTCTGCGCTAGTCAAGATTATCCTTGCGCCAAAAGCTTTAATCATTTTTCTTCTTTCTTCGGAAACAGCTTCACTCATAATTATTTCGACTTTATATCCCTTAATAGCGCCGATCATAGCCAAAGCAATCCCGGTATTCCCCGAAGTGGGTTCTATGATTGTTCTCTTTTTATTCAGCTTCCCTTCTTTTTCCGCTTGACTGATCATTTTCAAAGCGATTCTGTCTTTAATGCTTCCTCCAGGATTTCCGCCTTCCAATTTTGCATACACCTTTACATTTTTATTGGAGTTAAGCGACTTTATTTTCACCATCGGGGTGTGGCCTATAAGTTCTAAGATATTTTCATAAATCATACTATTATTTTAAAAAGTTAAATAAAAAAACTCTCGGTAATCGCGAGAGTCTTGTGAAATTACATTTAAAAATCTCTAGATGCAACAACAAGCTCTCGACTTCATGAGAGCGCAACAACAATTACTTTCCATATTATAAACAATCTTCGTATCCATGGTTTGATGATAGCACAAAATTATTTTATGTCAAAAAATTAGCAAAAATGAAAAACACTATCTCATGTGCTTTACAGCAGAATCCTCCATTTCTTTCCTCCACTCTATTGCCGCTTGAAACCTTGTTGGAGCCAGACCTCAACATTAGCCTACGGATCATTCGAAATAATTTTCCACGGCAAATTCAAACTGTTTCAAAAACAGCTCCTTGAAATAGGCAACATTATTTTGTTCATAAAACAAAAGTATCGCTTTTTTATACTCCACTTCATCCATACTTCTATAAGAAAGCGGGCAGCAACCAAATGATTGCAAAATAGCATTGCCGGAAAGTCGGCTGGTGCGCTTATTGCCATCCGCAAACGGCTGGATATAGGCAATAAGCAACATCAAAATAACCGCTTTTTCAAAAACATTTTCTGTCGCGTTGACTCTTTGGCAAGCTTTTTCCAGAGCCTCTTTGATTTGAAACTCATTATCTAATGGCGTATATTTTGTTCCGGTAATTCTCACCAGTGTTTTTCGGAGATTTTTCGCCACCTCCAAATCTTTGGTCAAAAGCGCGTGGATATCTTTTATTTTTTTAACCGTTATTTTTCGGAAGGATTCCTTACTTTCACGGATATATTCCAGCGCGACCTTGTGATTAAGAATCATCCTGGCTTCTTCCTGCGTATGGCCAACGGCTGGCTGGCTATTTTTGATTAATTGTTCGGTTTCCAAAAGGTCATAAGTGTTGCCCTCAATTTTGGAAGACTTCCAGCTAAAATCGATATTCAACCTCTCTATTTCTTTTTTCAGTCCCTCCGCAGAAATGTTTTCAATCTTCTTTCTGTAAATTTCATTCAACTGCGCAAGTTTATTTTTTTCCGCCTCGGTAAATATTCCGGTTAGCTTCTCAAAAATATTGAAATTGAATTTTTCTTTTATCTCTCGCTTATCGATATCTATGGTAAAATATTTTTCTACATCGATCTCTTTTACGATTGAATATTGGAAAGATGGCTGATAAGCGACAGCACGCCCGGCCCCTTGCCTCTCAATCAAATTGAGTTTAAGCAATTTTTCCAAATCTCTGGAAATGGTTATTCTGGCAATCTTGCCTAAATCTTTTTGAATATATTCAACTATTTGACCAATAGAAACAGCTCCTTTTTCGGAGATAAAGGCTAAAATAGCGTCTTGTCTTTTATTTAATTCACTGATTTTCATATAGCTTTTTATATCATTTTTATATCTTAATTGTATCATTTTTGATATAATTAGTCAAGAAAAAAGAGGTTTGATGTTATCGCCCCTCTTTGACGGCTATTTCCAAGATGAATTGCCCAACCGCAACAAGCTGCGGGGTAAAATTACTTCGTAATTTAGTGAATTACAACACTATTTTATACCTAATTTAGTGAATTGTCAGTATAA